>JBBQUX010000034.1:0-29121 GCA_038212135.1 Bacteroidales bacterium
TTTCAAATTGGGGAACTGTTTTTGAGAAATCTATTACTGCAATCAGAACCCATGCCTGATTTACCGGTATGCTTTTTCCATTTATCTGTTGGCATACCCAAGGCACTGAAGTATAAGCGCTATATCTTTACCTTGCTGATCGGGGGTTAGATCGATAAATCACTTTGTTACTGACAACAGGAAGAAGTGAAAAAATATTTGACAGAACGGAGCCTTCTTCATTTTCAAGTGTCTGTGAATATAGGGAACCGGATTATTTCAGCCGTTTTATAATCCGTAGGCTATGACTGTAAGCGTTTTGCTCAAGACTGAAAATCCCGTTATGATCAATTTTATCAATTTTTACACGGCCCGAAGCATGAATTATTTCATCTGGTCCTAAAATAATACCAACATGAATGATTTCACCTGCGGGATTATCGAAAAATGCAAGATCTCCGGGACGCGCTTCATCAATAAAATCAATAATCTTGCCTAATGGAGCCTGTTGTTCCGCATCACGTGGCAGTTCCATTCCGCACATTTGAAATACTACCTGAACAAGACCCGAACAATCTATTCCCATTATGCTGCGGCCACCCCACAGATAAGGAGTATTCAGATAATCTAATGCAGTTTGAGCTATTTTTGATACTGTAAATTTCTTTGGTAAGGGTTTGCCCTTATTGATGGTTGTATATGTATTTGACCCAAGGTGAAAAGTGCTGTTCGCCAACAATTGCAATTTACATCCTTTCCCAAGCAGAATATAGCTGCTGTCATTTTTGCAATAGCATAAAGCCGTTTTATCAATGATATAATGACCTGTACCATTTTTTATTTTTTCAATGAATTCATCAGTAACTTTAATGGATTGCTTCCGGTCAATCCAACCTGTATAGCTATCCAGGTGTAATTGAACGAATAGCCAATTTCCTCTTTCTTCGAGTATGCTGAAAGTTTCACCAAATAATATCTGGGTAACCATTTCACTTCTATCCGATGGTTCGAGTCTTACAGGTACTTGCGTTAATGGACATATTGCATTCATAATCTGCTGGATAAAAGATTAATAATTTATCGGTAGAAAAAGATTTTTCAAGAATCAACGAATGTCAAAGATAGTAAATGACGTGTTGAAAACAAAAATTCATATATTCGTATTCTCATTCCATACAGATGAAGTTTATTATAACCAAAAAACTTTGGCGCAATTATTACCAGATCAACAAGATCATTCTATTCCTTATCACTTTGGTTATTTTACTTGCCTTGTTTCCGCGTGAAGGGAAGTTTAAATACGAATTTCAACGTGGACGTCCGTGGCAGCACGATGACCTGATCGCACCTTTTGATTATGCCATACTCAAGCAAAAGTCGGAATTACAGAAAGAACGAAGGGCGGCTCTATCCGAAGCTTACCTTTTTTTTAAGGTCGATCCGGATAAGATGGAATATGCAAAAAGTGAATTTCTTGCACGATTGGACAGGGAAGGCCAGAGCATGGTGACACCTCAGGAAAAAGAACTGGTTATAAAAATAGCATTTGCACTGCTCGATAGTATCTACAGCAGGGGAATAATTGAAATGGTACCGGCTCTCGAAAAAGAAACTTCAGATTTTAAGATTGGAGTGATAAAAGACAATATGGCGAGGATTGTTCCTGTAAAAAGCTTATTTTCAATCAGTAAGGCAAATGAATATTTGCTTCTGAATCTTGCTGCTGAGCATGAAGTAGACGGGAAATTTATTTTACCCATGTTGCAGGCAAGCATTTTGCATAATGTTGTGTTCGACGATTTTCTTACTAAGGCACAGCGTGAACAATCGCTTGCCAATATTTCGACAACCCGCGGGATGGTGCAGAAAGGGGAGAGGATTATCGGCAAAGGCGAACTGGTTGATGAATCGAAGTATCAACAATTGGAATCACTCAGAGTTGAATTTGAATCAAAATCGGGTTCGGGGTATAACTTTAAAATGATTTTACTTGGCAGGGTGATCCTGATTTCGATGGCATTGCTTGTATTTGGTTTATTTGTGTTCACTTTCAGGCATGATATATACAGCGAAAACCGCAACATTGTGCTTTTGCTTTTACTTGTAACAATTATGGTATCGTTCACTACTTTCGTGATGAACTTGCATGTTACATATATCATGGCTGTTCCAATCTGCCTTGTTCCAATTATTGTCAGAACATTTTACGATACACGGCTTGCTTTATTCGTACACATCGTTACTATCATCATCCTCGGGTTCCTGGTCCCTAACAGCTTCGAATTTCTGTTTATGCAACTGATCACAGGCATTATCACAATAATTAGTATCGTTCATCTACACCATCGTTCGCAGTTTTTCTTTACCTCACTAATGATACTTCTTTCATATTCAATAATATATATAGGGATGACCCTGATGCAGGAGGGATCATTTGAACAGTTGAACCGCGCCAATTTCCTGATGTTTGGCATCAGTGCTATGCTTACTCTGTTTTCATATCCGCTTATTTACCTTTTCGAACGCATTTTCGGTATGGTAACTGATGTTTCACTTATTGAGTTATCCGATACAAATTCTAAACTTCTTCGTGAACTTGCCATTAAATCGCCAGGCACATTTCAACATTCGCTCATTGTATCCAATATTGCAGAAGAAGCATCACGGGCTATCGGTGCAAATTCATTGCTTGCTCGTACCGGCGCATTATATCATGACATCGGGAAAATGGATATGCCGATGTATTATATTGAAAATCAGTCGGCTGGTATTAATCCGCATGATGATCTTTCGTATGAAGAAAGTGCGAGAATCATTACTGGTCATGTAATCAGAGGGATTGAAAAAGCCCGGCTGTATAAATTGCCTGAACCTATAATAGATTTTATCCGTACGCACCACGGTACCCGCTACACTCAGTATTTTTATAATAAGTTTAAAGAGATAGCAGGGGACACCCCATTTGATGAGTCGCCATTCCGTTATCGTGGACCAATCCCTTATTCAAAAGAAACTTCGATATTGATGATGGCTGATTCAATAGAAGCAGCATCGCGATCACTTAAAGTTCCCACAGAACTTGAGGTTAGTGAACTTGTAGAGCGGCTTATTGATAATCAAATGGAGCAGAAGCAATTCCGTAACTCCTCATTAACCTTGAGGGATATATCAACTATTAAAAAGATAATTAAGAAGAAGTTGCTAAGTATCTATCACATCAGGATTGAATATCCTGGAGTTTGACAGATTATACCAGAGGTAAAATTTTAATATCTGAAAGATATTGCAAAGCATCCGGACCCATATTGAAAAGCAGATCAATGATACTCAGGTCAGGAATATAGCCATGATTTACCTCAAAAGCCTGCATGTACCTTGGCAAATCGGTTGTAATACTTTGATAAGGGGTTTTCTTTGGATTAAAACTTAGTCGCAGGTCGGTACAATAAGGAATAAACTGATATCCTGAGGTAAAATTCATATCAATATTCTTGATATTCAATGCGATAGATAGTTTATTGATTATCTCACTGTTCAATTCCACCAGCAAATCGAAATCCCTGCAATAAACAGGTTCAAACAGATCGCGATAGAACAGGAAGTACGGCGATTTATTGTAAGCAGTTACTATGGATCTCCAATGAAGCTGTTGCCAGTTTTTTGAATTATCGATGGTGATATCAGCAGTTTTTGTATGGTTGCCGTTTACCCTCATCACCGGTACTGAAAGGGGTAAAATTCCTCCTGAAGTTGCTATGTTGCAACGGTTTCGGAAAGTCTGTTTCGGGTAAGTTTCCTGTATTTCAATATTGATATTCTCAGCCTGAATAGCAACAGCCATCCACGATATAGGTGGGAGATAAGCCGTGGATAGCAATGCACTTCTCATTTTTAAGATTTGCGGGCAAAAGTACTTAAAAGAAAAAGGACAGCCAACCTGGCTGCCCTTTATATCTGTTTTGTATTTATTAGTTTGATGCCAGCAACACTTCGTTAATGGCATCAGTCATAGCCTGCTTGGGTAATGCACCCATTGCCATCTGAGGTTTACCGTCTTTCGGGCAAAATAACAGCGAAGGAATGCTTCTGATTCCAAAAGCGGCTGCCAATTCCTGTTCAACTTCAGTATTTACTTTATATATATTTATTTTACCATCGAATTCTTTTGAAAGTTCTTCAAGTATAGGTGCAACTATTTTGCATGGGCCACACCAGTCGGCATAAAAATCAATTAAACAAGGAAGGTTGCCTTCAAATTTCCATTCCTGGTTTTGCTCATAGTTAAAAACTTTCGACAGAAAAGTTTCTTTTGTTAAATGTTCCATTATTACGGGTTTTTGTTTTTTTAATGATGATAATTTACTTTTTCAGCAACACATCTGTTATTACTTTTTCGAATGTTTCCTTTGGCAAAGCACCCTGGGTCATCTGGGGTTCACCTGTGGGTGGGCAGAAGAATACAGTCGGTATGCTGCGAATTTCGAAAAACTGAGCCAATTCGCGTTCCTGGTCGGTATTTACTTTGTATATGATAATCTCTCCTTTGTATTTTTCTGCAAGCTCTGCCATAATAGGTGCAACCTGTTTGCAAGGTCTGCACCAATCGGCATAGAAATCGATAACACATGGTTTATCGCTTTTAAATGTCCAGGCCTTTGGGTTTTTCTCGTAGTCATAAACTTTTTCAAGAAACATAGCTTTTGTAAGCATAATTACTTGCCCTTCTGCGGCAGTAGCTGAAGCATTATTGTCAGGCTTATCGCCTGTTGGTGTTCCCGACTGTTCAGTCAGACTTGTATTTACTTCTGTTGTATCACTTTTGGGATCTGATTTCAGTGATCCGCCGCAACTACTGAGCCAGATGATTGAAAGGAATATTAATCCAAAGAATGTGTTTTTCATAGTGATTTTGTTAAAGTGAAGGTTAAAGATTATTAATGGTGCAAAGATATGTTTATTCTTTAATATATCGCATAAATATCACCATTTATTTGTAGCTTTGTCAACAATTATCATGCCACTGCAATTTTGTCATGAAATTATTAAGAACTTTGAATTAGAACGCATGAAGGAGCAAAGAATTGTTAACCTGAAAGAATTAATCGGACATCTTGATCCCAGTCGCTTCAGGGAAACTTATGGTTCTCAGGAGGAATGCCTTGAATTGCTGGCAAATGCCAAATGGGCAGACGGATTTGTATGCCGCAATTGTGGCAATGAAAAGTATTGCAAGGGAAAATCAGAATTTGCACGCCGTTGCACCCGATGTAAACGAGAAGAATCAGCCACAGCGCATACTATTTTTCACCATTGCCGTATGGATTTGCCCAGGGCCTTTGAGATCGCTTATTTGGTTTGTGGTTCACCGGCGATGCCGGCCACTGAAATATCGCAGGTGATGGAAACCAGGCATATGACTTGTTTAAATTTTAAAAAACGTATTTTACAATGCCTGCAATCGGAAGGGAATCTGATTTCTGAATTATAATAGAAATTACGAAGTGAATATATATTTCCTTCAAATAAAAAAAACGAAGAATTCTTTCAGCAAAAAAAAAGCTAACCGAATGGTTAGCTTTTTTTATCTGTATTAAAAGATATTATTTTATAGTCTTAATTTCAACTCTGCGGTTCTGAGCACGACCAGCTGCAGTATTATTGTCTCCGACAGGATTTGCTTCGCCCAACGATTTCTTTACAAGGCGGTCTTTTGCAATACCTTTTTTAACAAGGTAGTTCATTACATAGTCGGCACGTTTCTCTGTAAGTTTCAGGTTGTATGCATCATTACCTTGTGAGTCAGCATAGCCTTCTAAAGTAACACTAACATCGCCGTGATCTTTCATGAGAGTAACTACTTCGTCCAGATCTTTGGTGTATTTGGTGATTACAGCTGATTTGTCAAGTCCGAAATAAACAACTTTGTAAATTTCGAATTTCTTTACTTCAGGGCAACCAAAGTTAGAAGCTACACCGAATACATCCGGGCATTTGTCGTCTTTATCAGCAATGCCATCACCATCGGTATCAGGACAGCCTTTGAATTGAGCCAGACCTTTTACATCCGGGCAAGCATCGTCATTGTCAGCTATACCATCGTTATCACGGTCAGGACATCCACCAAGTTCTTTCTTACCAGCAACATCCGGGCATTTGTCATCTTTGTCAGCAATGCCGTCACCATCTTTATCAGGACATCCATTGAGTTCTTTCTTTCCTGCAACTGTCGGGCAAGCATCTTCGCTATCAATTATGCCATCACCATCAGTATCAGGGCAACCTTTAAATTCAGGTTTTCCGGCAACGTCCGGACAAGCATCATCTTTGTCGGCAATGCCGTCATTATCCTTATCGGGACATCCGGCCAGTTCAACTTTCCCAGGTGTTTCAGGACATAAATCGTCTTTGTCTTTTACGCCGTCACCATCAGTATCCTTGGCACCAAAACGGAATTTCAGACCCATTGTATAATGCATGTAATCATCACGTTTTGCATCGGTAGTTGACAATTTCGGGGTGATCATATAATCGTATGCCCCTTGAAAATTGAGTCCGACATTTTGGGTAAGCCAGAAATTGAAACCAACTCCGGTTACCTGTTTCAGGTATGTGGTACCGTTTGTTGCATCGAAGTCATGAATACTGGAAGCACCAATACCTAAATAGATGTACGGGTCGAACCAGCTTTTTTCTTTCATTATGTAACCATTGGCAAATTTGTAGGCAATATTTAAATCACCCGTCCAGAATTTTCCATCTTCTAATTTCTGTCCAAGAGATTCCATCCTGTCCATTTCTAATTCGCTGATGCCAAACTGGGCAAAAAGGTTAAATGAAGGATTCAGGTTGTAGCCAATTGAAAGCGCACTAGGGAATTTGTATCCCTGCCATTTAGTGTACTGAAACTGTTCAGGAACACTAAGATGCACTGTGTTGAAATCTTCAAACTGCCAGTTTATTCCGATAGCCCATTTATAGTCAGTATTCTGGGCGCGAAGATTAAAAGAGGCAGCAAATACAGCAATAATTGCCAGGAATGTAAACTTTTTCATAAGTATGCGATTTAAATTTAAATTTGTGTTGCTATCTGGTTAGTTGTTATTTATTTGAAAGTTAAAACTTAACGTTGAAAACCTTTGTTTATTGTATGTTTTATGGTCACATTCTATTGCACTTTGCAAAATTCGTTATAAATATACGGAAATACAAAAGTTTTTTACTACTTTTTTTAAAAAAAAATAGTACAAATTAGCTAAAGTTCATAATGTCAGTGATTTAAATTATTAATATTATTTAGAAATGACAATTTCAAAGACCTCTTTTTGTCCTCCTTCGTTGATAAGCAATAAATATGTTGCATCAGGTACTTCTATATTGTCAAACGAAAATTTATTGAATCCCTTAAACACTTTAGTTATTTTTTCGTAAACTTTTTGCCCTTTCATATCAATAACAGTAATGATCAGATCATGTTCAACTTCATCAGAAAAATATTTTTCAATTGTAATCTGGCCATTGCCTGGATTAGGATATACTCTGGTCGGAAACGCACATGGATCAGTTTCTGCAAGTCCAACTCCTGATGTCGAATATACGCCTGACCAGCCCTGGGCATTTCCAGTGTTGTTTGTAATAAACAGGATCATCATTTTGCCACTGTTGGCTGTAATCGAAGGTGGTAATTGGTCACCACTGAAAATGCCAAGTACTTCCTGTGTCTGCAAATCATACACTTTTACTATATCAATGCTGTCATAAGTTTCGAAGGATGTAAAATAGAAAGTAACCGGCATACCATCATCAGGCATTATTTTCCAACGGCACATTGAATTATTGATGTATTTCTTATCTCCACTTCCATCTTCAATACTTCCTGAATTTTCAGTCATGGTGGTAATGCCTGAGCAATATACTGGGAATATGCTTTCGTAATCAAATTGCCAGCCTTCTTTTGCAATGGCTGAATTGGAGTGAAATTCCAGATACACTTTGTTTCCGTCAGAGGTTATAACTTCCGGAATTGTATTTCCGGAAAATGAACCGATAAGTGGTGATGATGCGTCGGATCCATCATATACAAATAATGTATCTCCGCCTGAATCGGTATCAAATTTTAAAAAAGTAAGTTTTACATTTTTAACTGAATCATATTCTGAATCCTGCGGCGCAATTAGCCAGGAGCAAGAAGCATTATTCTGATAATTGAACCATCCGCTACCATCTTCAACGGAACCTCTTAATTCGGTCAGGGTGGTAAGTCCCTGACAATAAATGGGATATGTATTCTGTAATGTATCCGGGAATAAGGGAATAACTTCCTGCGCAAAATTAAAGTTGTTGCCTCCGGGAGTAAGATTTGCAGTATAAAAATAACCATCCTGCGAACCTCCCCATCCCCAGTTGAAATGATAATAATTGCCGGGTTGGTATCCATCGCAAACAAATGCATGACCGCTTGTTGACTGAACTCCTGCCCAACCGGCATAGTACAATGGTTTCCGCTGATCAAGATTGGTTACCAGCAGGCTATCCCAGTCAATCGAAACACTATCGCGAAAAAAATATTGAGTTTCAGGCCCGTATCGGAAATGTGTTTTTAATGAGTATGCCGCTTTATGATTCCACATTCCGCTGCCATCGGGGCCGTAATCCATATCAACTGATACACCCTGGTGAAAAAGGAGTTCACCAATTGAGTTGTTGCGTTTTGAGATGGCTGATGGCATAAAAGCCCAGTTGTAAGTGGTTGTCCCAAAATTGGCTGAAATCGTCCCATATTCAGGATGAGTATAGGTATAACTTCCTTGTCCCTGCTGCGGGTAACGGTAATAGTATAATAGCTGTCCTATTGCTGTGGCAACACAACCGGCATAGCATCGTCCGCCCGGGCCGGCAGGGTCAATCGGACACCACGAGTTGTATGGAGAATCCTGGTTCCACCTGGACACCAGCAAAGGCTCAACACTTTGCAAAGATTTTATGTCATTGCTTATTTCGAAATTGTAACTTAGAAGTCGCTTCCATTCGCTCACTGTTGCTACAGATGGTATTGTATTATTCTCAACTGCAAATTCAATTTGTTGCTCATAGTGATTCATCCATGTTAAAAATCCATCAGGAAGGTCGGATTCTTCCAGATAATTTTCTTCGAAAGAATATGCAAGTACAGGAATTACATTGTCAGCTGCACTGATTACTACAAATCCTGCTGGCAGCATATCGCATACATAATACGAGGTATTGATGTTCCCAAATGGTCTGATCCTTGAGATACTTATGTCGCTGTATGATATGAATTTAGAAAAGTTTGCTCTTTCGTAGTAGAAATTATGAGCAACTACAGCAGCTTTTTGTTGAGAGATATTACCGCTTAAACATATGAACGGGAGAACCAATATGACCAGAAAAAAAACGGAAGTGCGCATATATAGATCTTTTTTTTAATGGTTGTTATGAATCCCTACGAAATGAAGCTTAAGTTTTAAATCATTCAAGTACGAAAAATGGTGGTTAAAACGTTTAGCCGTTCATTTAATTTAAGATTACTTTTTGATTTGTCAGGCCTTTTTCGGAAACAACCTGAAGTATATAAATTCCTCTCGGGAAATCTGAAACATCAATAGAAACATTAACATTTCCGGTTTCAGATTCCATAATTTCATCATATAAAGCTACACCATTTGTAGATATGAGTTTGAGTGAATAAACCCGGGTTAAAGACGAAAGTTTTACCTTCAAAAGGTTTTGCGCTGGATTTGGTAAAACTGCAACTTTAATTTCAATGTTTGGTTCAGTTGAACCGGTAAGTTCAGATGATGTATAAGTGAAATCCCATCCGGTGCCAGTGTTTTGCTGGTCGGTTATAAATACAATATATAGTTTTCCTGTATTGAAATTCAAAATACCTGGATTCGATTGACCATAAAGTTTGGTTAGTAATGTCTGGGTTTCAAGATCGTAAATTTCGAGATTATCACCCTCTCCTGCGGTATTGAACTCATTAAACGACAAGCTTATTGATTTTGCTCCGGCAGGTAAAATCTTATACCTGCAGATGGTCTTATCACGATAGTTAAATGAACCGCTTCCATCGGAAAAGCTTCCCGAAAGGGCAGTGGTTGTTGTGATACCGCTGTTACAAAATGAGGCCTGTTTGGCATTGTAAGAAGCACACCACCCGTTGGAAGTACCATTACCATCGGTAATAAACTGCACAAACATTGAACCTGAGAATGCTGTTGCAACAGGGGGAATCTGATTGCCCGTATAACTGCCTATCAGCGAAGCATCAGTTCCCGTGCCATCATATATATGTATGAAATCTTTTCCTTCTTCGAGGTCGAAACGATCGAAAGTGAGTTTGATGTTTTCGAGGGTATCACCAGGTAATATAAGCCAGTTACAGGTTGAATTGTTGAAATAAGGCGAAACCGGGCCACTGCCATCTTCTATTGTCCCGCCAAGCATGCTTAACGTGTCAATTTGTCCGCATTGTACAATATTATTGCCTGCTGGAATAAAATTTATTATGGCACCCTGCCCATAAGTGAATGTATTTCCTCCAGGATTAAGGTTAAAAAGGTGGAAATAACCATTGTACGAGCCACTCCAACCCCAGTTGAAATGGAAAAACATCGTATCCTGGTATCCGTCGACGTTAAAAGCATGGCCACCTGACCCGAAACCATGGTAGTACATAGGTTGTCCGGCATCAATCTGCGACTGCAGCACTAATTTCCAGTCATCATAAGCGTAATTATCCATGTAAACAAGTTCAAGACTCTGATCATATCCGAAATAACTTTTCAATGCCTGAGCTGCGTCTTCGCTATATGCGCCGGAACCGCTTCCGCTATACATCATGTTCACTGATATTCCTAAGTGTGACTGCAACTGGGCCATCTCGAAATTCTGTGTAGTTGTGCTGTTCAGCATTTCTTCCCAATGGTATGTTGTATTGCCGAAGTCAGCAAAAAGGTATCCGTAGGGATTCCACGTATATCCGTGCGATCCGGTTCCATGTTGCGGATAGCGCCAGTAATACATTACCTGCGACATTGCTGTTGCAACGCAGCCGGCGTAAACATGTCCACCTGATCCGGTTGGATCGGACGGACATAGATAATTATACGGTGAGCCCTGATTCCATGTGCTTGATAGCAGTGGCCCGACTGTTGTTATATCTGAAGCATTCTTATTTATAGTAGGCTCAATCAGTGATTCCCATTGTTGTTTATTTGCTTCCGACGATTGAGTATTACTCTCTGAAAGATAACTTACCATTTGAACATAGCCTTCCATCCATAGAGAAAAGTTTTCGGGTTGGGCTTCCGCTGAATAGTTGTTTTCGAGGGAATAGCCCAACACTGGTGGAGCTGCATCGTATGCAGGAACAATAATAAATCCCCGGGGATTAAGGTTGACTATATAAAGCGAAGGATTCCCATTATGTTTGTAAGTATAATCGGAGGAAATCTGAAGCATGCCATCACTTTCAGAAATAATCCGGGATTTAATGAAACCTTCAGCTACTTTACGCGCAGTTTGTAAATCAACATTTCCTGCATTCAGATTTAAAATTAGTAGAGAAAGGATAAGCAGGGAGTAAAGTTTTCTGATCATAACCGATTATTTTAATGCCAAAAGTATTGAAAAATAGTTTAGTATAAAAATGTGATATCGATTTTAGTGAAGTGTCAGTGTGATTTGCTTTCATTTGACAAACATTTGAAACCTATGCGGATAAATCAACAGTTGCTAGAAGATACTTGTTTAGGTAACCCAAAAATAAAAAAGCCCGTATAGTGAATTTTACGGGCAAAACTGCATTACTGTTAATGTAAGATTATTCAGGTAATCGGGCAATCCAGCCAGAAACTTCGTTGGCTACCTTAACATTGTATTCCAAAGCTAATTGTTTATGATTAATCAGGTCAACAATAGTTCCGATAAAGCATAGACCAACTGTAAAAAAATAGAGTATCCCCATTCCGATCTGGTCAGTAAGGAACCTTTGAATACCGGCAACTCCAAGAAAGCCTGCGAGTCCTGCAAGTAATATTAATTGCGGATCGCGACGACGGCTCCGGTAGAAGTTAGCGAAGTTAAGTAACTGCTGATCATTGTAATTTTTTACCAGCGACTCAACATAGGTCATCTCCTGCATATCGAGTTCAGGCATCAGTTGGAAAAGTTTTGTGCTCATTTTATTTAAGGTTTAAGGTTAAATGATTTTAATTTTATTGTTTGGAACTTAATGTCAGAAAATTCCATTTTATTTTTCAGAAGTTTTGAACGGAGTGTTTATTACGCTTTCTGATGAGCCTTTTTTCAGGAATCAGGAGTTTTCAATAATGTATTTTGTTTTTCGCGCTGATAGTAATTCCGAAAAACTATAATGATTCGAAAAACCAGGATTACAAACGCAAATAGCGCGAGTGGATGCGTAGCGAATGATTCGGATACGTTTCCATGAAGCAGCAAAATCATTGATCTGCCTAAACCGCAGCCCGGACAATACTCAAATCCTGCCCGACTTAAGGGGCAAATTGTAAAATGGCTTTCGGAATGTACCGGCGAAAGGGCAAAATATAGAATTGCCGCAATCCAGACAAAAGCTTCGAGGTTTTGCTTTAAAAAATTGCCGGTATGATTAATAGCCTTGTTCATTTTCTGTCTCTATGCATATTTTGACGAATAAACTCTCATAAAGTTACATGATTTCTGACAAAAAAAAATACTATTTTCAAAAAAAAAACGCCCGAAATAATCAGGCGTTTTTCAAAAATAAGATTTTAAGATATTCACATTCTCAGCGCAAACTGAGAAAAAAAGATTTTATTTTACAATTATTTTCTGCGTCACTTTCCCATCAGTTGATTGCATGGAAAGGAAATACATTCCACCTTTCAGACTGCTTACATCTATTGACTTTTCGATGTTCCCTTTGGCTACAGTGAAAGTTTCCTTATACAGATTTTTCCCGGTCATATCATTCAGGAATAATTCAATCTGCTGGTTTTTGCTGTTGTATGCGCGAACCATGATGAAATCGTTTGCCGGATTTGGTGAAACATTGAGGCTGCTGATACCGGGTAATTCGCTTGTGCTTACATTACCAACTGAATAGGAAGCACTAAATCCACCAGAGGTATAATATGCATTGGTTTGGAAAATAATGTAAAGTCCACCAACAGAAACAGTTATCGGATCAGGAATCTGGTTACCCGAAAGTGTCGCAATAAGGTCACCGGATGCAAGTGAATGAACTAATATCTGGTCTTCATCGAGCAGATCAAATACATCGAAGGTAAGTGTAAGATCCATTGCATACAGTGGTTGGATTTTATATTTACAAAGTGTATTGTTTCTGTAATTAAAATCGCCGCTTCCATCGGTGAATGAACCAACTGGATCAGTCATAGTTTTGGTGCCACTGCAAAAACTAGGGAATGCTGACGAATACTCTACTAACCATCCTTCATTCTGAACTGTTGCATCAGTTACAAACTGAATGAATATTTTATTTCCGGTGGAGGTAACTTCTGCAGGAAGATCGCTACGGCTGCTGCCTGTATAGGCTGCTAAAAGAGATGCACTTGCATCTGCGCCATCGTAAAAAAAGAGTGTATCGGAACTGCTGAGGCTAAACCTTACGAATGAAACGGTAATAGAGTTAACCGAATCAACAGGGGCAATGAGCCAGGTACAGCTAAGATTGTTGTCATATGACTCAAGAGGTCCGCTACCATCTTCTATACTTCCTTTTGCAAGATCGAGCGTTTTTGATGAACAGCCGTATGGGTAATTATTACCCGGTATAAAGTTACGCACAATTGCCTGGGAAGTTGTAAATCCATTAGGATTTGTTGATGTAAAATACCCATTGTCCTGACCTCCCCAGCCGAAATTGAAATGGAAAGTTTTTGCGGAGCCGATTTTCTGATATCCATCACATACCCAGGCATGTCCACCATCAGGACTCTGACCTGAATAATAAAGGGGTTTATTTGCATCCAGTTGTTCGATAAGTATGTTCTCCCAGTTGGTTGTTGTATATCCGCTGCGGGCTACATATTGAACTGTTGGTGAATATTTGAAATAGGTTTTTACAGCATAAGGAACATCCGTACTATATGCACCTGACCCATCGTTACCATACATCATATTTACAGCTACTCCAGCATGATATTGCAGCAGCGCATTGCCAGGTATACCTTGTCCGCTTGAGCTACCGACAGAATTCTGCATGGCATCCCAGTCGTAGGTAGTTGCACCATAGTTTGCTGTTTGTGTACCATACCCTGCTGCATAATAGCTGTGCTGCCCGTTTCCGGTAACAGGATATTTATAGTAGTTCATCACCATACTCATAGCTGTAGCCACACAACCTGCGTATACATGCCCGCCCGGTCCTGCAGGATCCTCGGGGCAAAATTCGTTATACGGGTTGTCCTGGTTCCACATCGAAGTAATGAGCGGTCCGACAGTGATTGTATCAGCAAGAATCGAATAGTCAAAATTCCCTGTTGTATATGTTTTCCAGTTGTTGAGCACATCAGGTGTTGCTTCCATGGAATTGTTCCTGACAAATTTAACCTGCTCACTGTACTCATAAATAAGTCCCTTGAAGTTAGGGTTTGAGCCTGGTGACGAAAAAGTGCTTTCAAATGAATATCCAAGCACAGGAGTAATAGCATCATCGGCTGCGATGAGGATAAAACCTTTACCATTGTTGGAAAAAACAAAGATTACCGGATGGCCTTCAGCCTCAATAGTGGTGACATCAATTATTGACAGATTGTTGGCATTCCAGTTTACCTGATTGTAAATAATACGTTCAGTAAGGAAGTTCTTAGCAACAACACGGGCTTGTTCCTTTGTAACAACTTTTGCCAAAAGGGTTGGAAGTGCTGCAAAAATAAACGCCAATGTAAATAAAAGTGTACGGATTTTCATGTTTTAGATGGATTTTAAGATTTAACCTGCCCCCAAAATTACACAAAGTATTGATATGTTTACAAAGACAATCTGATATTTAGTTGTTTGAAAGTGTTATTTGGTTGTTAAATGGATGGAGAGATTGTAAATAAAAATGATTTTCCGGAAGGGTTTAGTGATTGTTATGATCTGATCTAAAGAGATCAGTACAACAGTTATTGCATTATCCAAACAATTCATGTACGTTTGATGTGAAAATTAAATAATATGAAAATACTGATAATCAATATAAAAGAACTGGTTGGTGTGAATAATTCTCCTTCTCCATTTGTAAGTGGGGTAGAAATGGGAAAGCTTAAGACTTTAAAAAATGCATTCCTGTTCATCGAAAAAGGACTCATCCTGGAATACGGGAGTATGGAGCATCTTTTTATTCCTGAGGACTGGAAGAAAAAGGGAATAAAAGTGATTGATGCCACCGGAAAGCTGGTTTTTCCATCCTTCTGCGATTCGCATACGCACCTGGTATATGCTGGTAGCAGGGAGATTGAATATGTTGATAAAATCAAAGGATTATCATACGAAGAAATTGCAAAACGCGGTGGCGGAATTCTCAATTCAGCCAAACGTCTGCATGAAGTATCCGAAACTGAACTTATCGGTCAGGCTCTCGAACGCCTTGAGGAAATTACCTGGTATGGTACAGGAGCAGTAGAAATTAAAAGTGGGTATGGTTTGAATACTGAAGATGAACTGAAAATGCTCCGCGTTATCAGGGAATTAAAGAGTTTATCACCTCTTACAATTAAATCTACATTCCTGGGTGCACATGCCATTCCGCCCGGATACCGCGGTAACCAGCATGAATATGTTGATTTGGTGATAAATGAAATGATTCCCCAGGTTGCCGCTGAGGAACTGGCCGATTACATTGATGTATTTTGCGATAAAGGATTTTTTACTGTTGAAGACACGGAGCGGATCTTAATGGCTGGAATGAAACATGGTCTGAAACCAAAAATCCATGCCAATGAGCTCGATTTTTCAGGGGGTATCCAGGTAGGTGTTAAATACGGCGCATTGTCAGTTGACCATCTCGAATATACCGGAGAAGCGGAAATACATGCGCTGAAAAATTCTGAAACTATGCCAACAATTCTGCCTGGAGCAGCATTTTTCCTCAATATGGTTCATGCCCCTGCACGAAAAATGATTGATGCCGGATTACCGGTGGCACTGGCAAGCGACTTTAATCCCGGATCATCACCATCAGGAAATATGCAGCTCATACTTTCGATGGGTTGCATTATGTACCGCATGACTCCGGAGGAAGCAATAAATGCAACTACATTAAACACTGCATATGCAATGGGAGTTGATGATGAACTTGGTAGCATAACTATAGGTAAAAAAGCAAATGTTTATATAACTAAACCTATTCCCGGTATTGAGTTCATGCCTTATGCCTATGGCAGTAACAAGGTGGATACCGTTATTTTAAACGGCAAGATTCTGTAGATATTTATTGCACCGGAACATAAAAAGAAAAAAACCGCATTTTCAGCGGTTTTTGATATGAATACACTTCAGAGTTTTTGCTTCAGGCACATGGTCATACTTATTTGCTAAAGATCACTTTTCTGACTTCAGTAAATCCATTCACCTGAAAGTGAATGAAGTATAACCCGTTTGGAAGTAATTCCCCAAAATCAGAAGATCCGTCCCAGGTAAAATTCCTGGTACCGGCACTGAATGAATCATTTACAAGCACAGCAACTTTCTGCCCCGAAGCATCATATACGGCAATGTATGCCTGTGAAGGATTATCGCACTTTAGTTGAATGGTAGTTTCATTGCTAAACGGGTTTGGGAATATACTAACAATGGCTCCTGCTTTCGAAAAGTCGTTAATACCAACTCCCAGTGGAACCCAGTCAGCCACAATGTTTTGGTAATAAGTTGTATTGGCGGGTGTGATATGCTGAATGGCGGGGCCTTTTTCAAAATCAACTGTTAAGGAAGGTCCCTGGTTCCCGTTTGAATTTGAATTTGTACTTGTGTATTCGACCCAAATCTGGTAAGGGCCATCCTGCATTTCGACTCCGCCAGCGTTCTTCCCATCCCAGGTGATAGTATGCGTCTGGTGCGAACTGAGTGTTGAACCGGTAATTGCAGAAACTGTGTTTCCGGCGGAACTTGCATTCCATTTTACAAGGTGTTGCTTTCGCGAATTGGCCATAACTTTGCGTGAAACCACAAAATTCCCTTGCGCATCTTTAATCCAGATTGCCAGTACATTCTTAGGCGAATAGGTCGAATTATTAGTGATGGATTTAACTGTAAAAGTTAAAGTGCCTGGCGTTATCCCTGTATTGTTATCAGTTTCCTGCGCTTTGGTAGCAAACGGGGAAATCATTGTTATTACGAAAGTTGCCAGAATTGCGATTAGTTCTTGGGTTGTCATATACTATTGTTTTACCGCAAATGTAATAATATATTAAATTGGCTACATATGCCATGAGCAGTATATCTTCTGTATTTGAATTGAAGCAATTATAAAATGCATAAGATGAGTGAGTTAGATGCCTGAAAAACAGCATTAGCCATAAAACCTATCAGGTTATATTACCGCCGAAATTATTTTGGCCAAAGGAAATAAATATAAACCAGATATACCACAATCATAAAAATGCCTTCATCACGCTTAAGCGTATATTGAGTTCTGAAAAATGGCAGAAGCAGCAATGTAACTCCAAGCATTGCATAGAGGTCTATATTGCTGATTGCTATCGCAGATAAAGGATTAATTATTGCTGAAAGGCCTAAAATTCCAAGAATATTAAAAATATTGGAACCAACTATATTTCCGATAGCAATATCATATTCTTTTTTCATAGTAGCGACAACAGATGAAGCTAATTCTGGCAGACTCGTACCGGCTGCTATTATTGTTAAACCTATAATTGTCTCGCCAACACCGAGTGCACGAGCAATATCAACTGCACCTTTAACCAGTAATTCCGAACCGGCAACTAAAATCCCAATACCGGCCAAAACCATACCCAACGAAATATACCATTTATTGTTTCCGACTGCAACTGATTCCTGGAATTCATCCAGCACTTCATGATTTTTCTCACGGCGGGCAAGGTAAATGTTCAGGAATGTGTATATTGCTAATCCTGAAACCAGTATGATGCCCTCAAAACGGCTGATATGCCTGTCAGAAAAAAGCAACATGAATCCCACGGTAGTAATTATCAAAACTGGGATATCAATCTTGAGTAACTGCATTTTTATCTTCAATGGAGCTAACAGAGAAGATATCCCAAGTATTACACATATATTGAATAGATTGCTGCCAACCACATTACCTATTGCAATATTGCCCTGACCGGCAATAGCTGTATTTACACCTACAACAAGTTCAGGCGAACTCGTTCCGAAGGCAACTACAGTTAATCCCGCAACAAGAGGTGATATACCTGCCTTAATTGCTAATGATGAACTTCCCTTTACAAGCCAGTTAGCTCCAAAATATAACAAAACGAGAGAAGCCAGAATATAGATTACAGAAATGAGCATAGCGGAAATCAGAATTGTTTACATTAATAACTAAGTGTTTAGGCAAAAGTTCAACAGTATTGTGCGAAAAGCTAATTTTCCCGAAGTTGTTCTGTTTTTTAGCAACTTTTCAATAGGAGTTGTGAATAATTAAAATGCGGTGCTGATAATTTTACTCGTAATTTCAGGAAAATATCTCTAATATCTTTTTTATTGCATTTTCATCCGGCACCTGCAATTCATAGTCAGGAATGAAAAAAGCACCTCCCATGCTTACTACGGCTTGTTTGAATTTCATTTTCCCCGGTAAAAATGAACGGGCAGAAAGATGCAGTTCTTTGGCTCCTGTTGTTTCAGCAATATTTTTTATGTTGGATAAATTTATTCCGCTTCCGGGCATAATTGAAATACGATTACCAGCTTTTTGAACCAAACTTGCCAGTTTTTCGATTCCGAGTGGGGCTGTCTGCTTACCGCCTGATGTAAGTATCCTTTTGCAGCCTGCATTAATAAGGGCTTCCAATGCTTCGTCATGGTTTTTTGCCATGTCAAAAGCCCTGTGAAAAGTAACATTCATCGGTGCTGCAGTATCAACAAGTAAAGCAGTTCTTGCTTCATCAACCGAACCGTCAGCATTGAGGATACCTGCAACAACGCCCTCCATTCCAACTACTTTGGCAGCTTCAACATCCAGGAGCATTGTTTCAAACTCTTTTTCAGTATAGCAGAAATCTCCTTCCCGAGGTCGGATCATAACATGAATTGGGATTTTTAAATATTTTCGTGCCAGACGCATAGTCGCGTCTGAGGGAGTAAGCCCTCCTCCGGCAGGAGCGGAGCAAAGTTCAATTCTTTGGGCACCAGCATTAAAAGATATAATTGCCGACTCGAGATTAAAAACTGCAATTTCGATGATCATGATATGAATATTTACGCCCAAAAATAATGTATTCCATTCTCATTTTGGCAATTTCTATGTCCTGTAGGGGTGAAGTTTAAGTGATTATTTTGGCATATATCCATATTCAGGAAGATAAAAATCTTATTGGCGTTTCCTTTCAATACTTATTTGTTAATTTTGCCCCTCTTTTATGGGTGTGAACGACATTAAAACATTGAAAAACAAAAATTTATGAAACAACTGATTGAATGTGTCCCTAATTTCAGCGAAGGCAGCAACATGGCCATTATTAAACAGATCACTGACCAGATTGAATTGGTAGAAGGTGTTCGTTTACTAGATGTTGATCCTGGTAAAGCTACAAACCGCACTGTAGTAACTTTTGTTGGGACACCTGACGAGGTTATTGAAGCTGCTTTTCAGGCTGTGAAAAAAGCGTCCGAAATTATCGATATGCGCACCCATAAAGGCGAGCATCCCCGTTTCGGAGCTACTGATGTTTGCCCGCTTATACCAATTTCTGGCATTTCCATGGAAGAGGTAGTTGTATGTGCGCGTAAACTCGCTGAACGTATTGGTAATGAATTGGGGATACCAGTTTATTGTTACGAGAATGCTGCTTACAATAATGAAAGGCGGAACCTTGCAAATAACAGGTCAGGTGAATACGAAGGTTTGCACAAAAAACTCAGCGATCCATATTGGAAACCTGACTTCGGTCCGGCTGAATTTAATGAAAAGGTTGCTCTCACGGGGGCTACTGCCGTGGGTGCCCGTGATTTTCTGGTTGCCTATAATGTGAATTTAAACACAACCTCAGTACGAAGAGCCAATGCAGTTGCTTTCGATATCCGCGAAAAAGGCCGCCCGGTGCGCGAAGGCAATCTGGTTACCGGAAAGATTAAAAAAGATGAAAATGGTAATGATATCTGGACACCCGGATCATTAAAAGCTTGTAAAGCAATTGGCTGGTTTATTGAGGAATATGGAATAGCACAGGTTTCGATAAACCTTACCAATATTAGCGTAACGCCTGTACATGTAGCTTTTGAGGAAGCATGCCTAAAAGCTCAGGAGCGCGGAATGCGTGTTACAGGCTCGGAACTGGTAGGCCTAACCCCACTGAAAGCATTAACTGACGCCGGGAAATACTTTCTGCGCAAACAGCAGCGTTCTGTAGGCGTTTCAGAGGAAGAACTTGTTAATATAGCCGTTAAATCTTTGGGTCTTGACGATCTGAAACCTTTCAATCCAAAAGAGAAAATCATCGAATACTTACTCGCAGGTGATAATGATAAAAAGCTTATCGGAATGAGCGTTGAGAGTTTTGCTAACGAGACAGCTGCAGAATCACCGGCTCCGGGTGGAGGTTCAATTTCTGCTGCCATGGGAGCTTTGGGAATATCTTTGGCAACTATGGTAGCAAATCTTTCATCGCATAAACCTGGGTGGGATCAGCGTTGGGAAGAGTTTAGTAATTGGGCAGAAAAAGGTCAGGTACTCAAAGACGAACTGCTGATGCTTGTAGATGAAGATACCCGGGCTTTTAACCTGATTATGGATGCATTTGGACTGCCAAAAGGAAATGAAGTTGAAAAAACTGCCCGTACACAAGCCATTCAGGAAGCAACAAAGTTTGCAATTGAAGTGCCTTTCAGGGTGATGCAGCGCTCATTTGAATGTATGTCCATTATAAAAGCCATGGCTGAAACGGGCAATCCGAATTCTGTAACCGATGCAGGAGTTGGTGCATTGGCGGTCCGTTCGGCTGTAATGGGAGCATTTCTGAATGTGAAAATCAATGCTTCGGGGTTACATGATAAAACTTTTGTAAATAAAGTTCTTTCCGAAGGAAATCAGATTCAGGAAGATACAATTGTACTGGAATCCGAAATTCTCAATATCGTAAATTCTAAAATTGCATAATATATAGGAGTATCTACAGGCTGTTTGAAAAGAGGAATCAATTTACATTTGCTTTATTTTAGAGCAATAGATAACTAAATTGATACTTTTCATTCAGCCTTATTTTTATTTCAATCATTCTTTGATCGGAGGGGGACAATACGGCGGATTTATTTCTTCAACGACAAAATCCATATAATTGCTGGTATTAAAAACTTTATAAGAGGCTTCACTATATGTTTCTGTCCAGAGCCTGGGAGGTTTGGGGATTTTAGATCCAAATTTGAATTCGTAACCAAAAAGCCCGCCATCACGTTCTTCAACCATATCTATCTCTTTATGATCATAAGTTCTCCAGAAATACAGATTCGGGCTATAGCCTTTGTACATATTCCGCTTAATACGTTCCAGCACCATAAAATTTTCCCATAGTCCACCTGTATCATTTCGCATATCGAATGTATTGAAATTAGAAATGAGCGCATTCCTGATTCCGTTGTCGTAAAAGTAATATTTGTTCTTTCCGGTCAATTCATTCCTCAGGTTGCGGCTAAAAGCCGGCAATGAATAAATAATGAACGATTTTTCGAAAAGATCAACATAGCGAGCTACTGTTTTATTGTCAATTTGTAACTGCCTGCCAAGTTCGGTGAACGAAACTTCATTTCCAACTTGTAAAGCAAGCATTTTTAATAGGTTAACCACAGTTTTATGGCTTTTTATTTTATCCATTTCCAGGATGTCTTTCAGCAAATAGGAACCCGTAATTTCTTTTAAAATTTCAATTTTTTCAAATTTATTGTCAGTGATCAGTACTTCCGGATATGTTCCATAAATCAGAAAATCATTCAGTTTTTGCTGAAGTTCAAAATGGGTATAAACGGCTGAAAGTTCAAGAATAGAAACCGGGTACATGTTCAGGGTAAGTTTTCGACCGGTAAGGGGTTCGCCAATCTGGCCCGCCAACGCAAACGAAGCAGATCCGGTCGCAATTACCTTTACTTCAGGTATGTTGTCAATAATAAGTTTCAAGCTGTATCCTACTTCACGGATACGTTGCGCTTCGTCAATTGCAATAATGTCCAATCCACTCAAATGGTTGCGAATTAGCTGCAGATCCTGGGATTCAAAAATCTGGCGTGTCCGAAAATCATCGCCTGTTTCGAATCGGTACCTTAGCTTTGTTCGACTGAGATATTGTTTAACAAGTGTGGTTTTACCTATGCGGCGAGGGCCTGATATAATGAGTGCCTTCCCTTGTCTCCATCGGATATCTAAATTGTCATATGCTCTGGGTAAGTACTTTGTATTTTGCTTTGCGCCACAAATATACAATATTATAGGGAGATTTGATCTCTATAATTAAATAATTATAAGTATCTATAATCCTCATATTATTATAAATATGGGGAGTATGAATCCCCATATTTAGAAAAAGTATTTGAAAGGCATATGGCTCTGAGTAAAAGGAAGATCAAGGGAATCCGGATTTTAGAAATGGAATTATAATTTCCATTTTACAATTCCACTTTATTGAAATGAAAAAATCACCCTGTTTTAACTCTTGATCCGCCGGAGATGGAAACATGTTGAGTTTTCATTTTTACACCATTTTTTACACGATCAAAAAACTGAAAAATTATATTCAATTCGATTATCGAAAGGTAGGTATAAGTGTTTTTCTTTTAACAGTATTACTTTTACCTTTCATCTGAATATTGCTGGTGCCAAATGGGATATGGGACTGCCGTTTTGCCTGTGTTTTCGAGACATTCAACATCATCAGAATGAAGCTGCCATTCTGATGCTCCGATATTTTCGATAAGTTGTTGAATATTTGTTGCACCAATAATCACGCTGGTTACAGCTGGCCTGCGCAATAACCAGTTAAGTGCAGTTTGAGCGACAGTTTTATCATAATTTTTACTAATCTGTTCCAACTTTTCAATAATTTCGAAACCTTTTTCTTCGTCAACAGGCCAGTATTTATTGCTTGATAATTGGCGGTTGCTCCGTCGGGCATTATTGGGAAGAGCTTCTTTTTTATTGAATTTTCCTGAAAAAAATCCTCCGGATAGAGGGCTCCAGCATAGTATTCCTATTTGTTGATCGGTGCAAAATGGTACCAATTCGTGTTCGATATCACGCGCCCCTATGGAATAATAAAGTTGTGCAGTCACAAATTTTTCCAAATTGAGCTTCTCCGAAATCGCAAGAGCCTTCATGGTTTGCCAGGCCGTAAGGTTAGAGCATCCTATATAGCGCACTTTGCCACATTGAACCAGATGATCCAGTGCCCGGAGGGTTTCTTCCATTGGTGTGCCCGGATCGTAGCTGTGAATCTGGTATAAATCTATAAAGTCGGTTCCAAGACGACTTAAACTATCTTCGCAACTTTTTATTATATGAAACCGTGAGAGCCCAGTGTCATTGGGATTGTGGCTCATGGCAAAGCGAACTTTTGTTGCAACTACAGCCTCTTTTCGCCGATGACCAAGGGCTTTTCCCAGCACCGTTTCGGAAACGCCACCAGAATAAACATCTGCCGTATCAAAGAAATTTATTCCCAGATCAAGTGAAGTTGATGTGATCATATCTGCTTCCTTCTGCGAAACAGTTGCCAGTTCATTTTTCACTGTATCGCCGCCAAAGGTCATTACACCAAGACAAATTTCTGAAACTTTAAGGCCCGAATTGCCAAGATACCTGTAATTCATTTGTTTTTAAATTAAATAAATGATTGGTTAAAAACGAAAAATGTGAATACTAAAGTATGTATTTAAAGTGACTTTCATGATTTTAAAAAAATCATAAAAACTACAATTGTACTCCAAAATAGATGAAAATTAACATTTTTTAATAGCAATTTGATTTAATTTCTCTCACATATAGAATAGTTATGTTGCTGATATACAATAAAAGTGTATTTTTGCAGCTTCAAATATCGAACATTTAGGCACTAAATTTGCTGCCTATAGTATTAACCAAAAATGATTGCATGACTAAAGTAAAAGTTGAAAAGCATATAATTATTTCTTTTATTGGATTAATCTTTATATTTTTCGTCGGATTAGGCGGAAACATTGTTCTAAAAGCAGGACTGCCTGCTTCATCACCGCAAAAGGAAGTTAATTTCGAAAAACGTCTTCAGTCGCTTGAAGATGACCTTGAATCCGGATATATAACGAATAGCGAATATGACAGTTTGGCCGGCTTACTGCGCATTCAGATTGAAAGAATAAATGCAGTTAGTGAAGAAAATCGCAATCCTGATAAAATGCCTGAATGGGTAAGTAAACTTGGAATCTCCGAACCTGTTGGATTAAAATTTGACCCGGTTTTTTCAAATTATACCTCAGCAGAAGATCCAACAGAAGGATTTAATTCCGTTTCGCTGGTTTATACCGGAAGTTACAAAACGGCAGTCAATGAGGCTGCAAGAATAGCAATTGGTGCAAATCTTTTCGTTGCAGGAAATTTTAAGGCAAAAGGTAGTCCTGCCAAAAAAGTCTCTCCAATAACCAATTCTGAAATCAGTTATCTGAATTACAGCCTCGGGAATACTGATAAGGACTTCCTTATCTCGGTTCAGGTCGAGCCTTCCGGAAGATTGATAATAATGGTTACAGATAACAAACAACTGAACGATCGTATACTCGTTTATGCTCCACTGAATAATCGACAAAATAGTGCTGCAAAACTGAAAAAGCAGTAAGTTTGGGTTTTGAAAAAAAACCTGCCATATGTCATTAAATAATTTCCGTACGGAAAACGATTCGCTGGGATCTATGCAGGTTCCGGCGAATGTTTTTTATGGTATTCACTCTTTGCGTGCGCAGAAAAATTTTCCGGATCATACTGCGTTTCATCTTGAATGGTATAAAGCCATGGGTGTAGTGAAACATGCCTGTTACCTGGCATACCGGGGCTTTTGTGACGCAATCAGCGAAAGGAAGCCTATAACCGGACTGCCTTTTACATTATTAGAAAGAGAAGTGGTGGATGCGCTCGAATATGCTGCCGCAGAAGTTTCGTTGGGTAAACATTTTACATCATTTATTGTGCCAGCCGTAAGTGGTGGTGCTGGTACCAGCATTAATATGAATGTAAACGAAATTATTGCCAATGTTGCATTACAGAAAATTGGTTTCGAGCCTGGAAACTATGAAAAAATTGATCCGATTGAAGCCGCAAACATATACCAATCCACAAATGATGTGGTTCCTACTGCTCTGAAGGTTGCCATTATGAATCTTTTGGGTGATCTGGAATCTTCAATAAATACCTTACGTCAAAAGATCGAAATTACTGAAGGCAAATACCGAAATGAACTACGTATTGCTTATACACAAATGCAGGAAGCGGTTCCTTCCTCGTATGGAATGCTTTTCAGTACCTATAGTGAGGCCTTATCACGTGATTGGTGGCGTGTTTCCAAATGTTTCGAGCGGATAAAAATTATAAACCTCGGTGGAAGTGCGGTTGGAACAGGGTTGGCAGTTCCAAAATTTTTTATCATGGAAGTAGTTCCGGTTTTACAGAAACTTACCGGACTTCCGGTTACCCGAAGCGAGAATCTTTCGGATACAACCAATAACCTTGATTCATTTGTTGAAATTCATGCCATTTTAAAAGCTCATGCCGTTAACCTTGAGAAAATGGTTTCGGATATCCGCCTTTTAGCTTCGGATGTGGCAGGAATACATGATGTGAAAATCCCTCAGCGGCAAGTAGGTAGCTCGATAATGCCCGGCAAAGTAAATCCTGTAATTCCTGAGTTTGTAGTAAGTGCCGCACACAAGATTTATAGTAACGATATGCTTATCAGCTCGCTGAGTGCACAGGGATGCCTTGATTTGAATGCATATTTGCCAACTATCGGTCATGCTTTGCTCGAAAGCCTGAAATTGTTAATAGCTGCCGATCAAACTGTTGCTTTGCATTTGATTGAAGGTCTCACTGTTTCATCCGGAACCGGAGCCTCCCGTCTTTTCAGAAGTCCTGCAATCACAACTGCCTTAAGCCCGTTGATTGGGTATCGCAAGGCAGTTTTACTTTCGAAGGAAATGAAAACTTCAGATTGTGATGTTTTTGAAGCAAATAAAAAACTGAACCTGATCGATGATGAAAAGCTTCGGAATATTCTTAAACCTGAAAATTTATTGAAAACCGGGTTCACGTTAAGTGACCTTATTTGAAAAAAGCATAAAAATGAAAAAAGGGAAAGAGATACGTCCGCATATTGGAATATTTGGTAAACGCAACAGCGGTAAAAGTTCACTCATAAATGCTCTTGCAGGACAGGAAGTAGCCATTGTGTCGGATGTTGCCGGAACAACAACCGATCCTGTTTCGAAAAATATGGAAATCGGCGGACTGGGATCTGTGGTTTTAATTGATACTGCTGGCATTGATGATGAAGGCATGTTGGGCGAAAAACGCATAGCACGCAGCCGTGAAGTGATCAAAACCATTGATCTGGCCATTCTCATGATAACAGAAAATTCTGTTGGCGAATTTGAATCCGGATTGATTGAAGAATTTAACAAGTTTGATGTTCCCTATTTTGTTGTTCATAATAAATCAGACCTGCAACCACTATCGGCTGCAACAATTCAAAATGTTGAGATAGAACTTCAAACTACTATTCTTGAATTCAGTGCGTTAAATAAAACCAGTATTGAACCTCTGATCATTCAAATGCGAAGTTTTTTGCCTGAAACAGCATGGAAACACGGAACTCTGGTTGGCGATTTGATTTCGTATGGCGATACAGTGCTGTTGATTACTCCTATTGATATTGAGGCTCCCGAAGGAAGGCTGATTCTTCCGCAGGTGCAGGTGATACGCGATGTGCTCGATCATGATGGTGTTGTAGCAATCTGCAAAGAGCGTGAAGTGGATTCGTATTTCAAGCGCATGCAGCCCAAACCCAGGCTCGTTATTACTGACAGTCAGGTTTTTCTGAAAGCAGATGCTTCCATTCCACCCGAGATCCCTTTAACAAGTTTCAGTATTGTACTTGCGAGACAGAAAGGCGATTTTCAGCAATATATTAAAGGTACTCCTAAAATTGGCGAATTAAAAGATGGAGACCGCATCCTGATTCTTGAATCTTGTAGCCATCATGTTTCGTGCGATGATATCGGTCGCGTGAAAATTCCACGCTGGCTAAGTAATTTTACAGGTAAAATGCTTGAATATGAAGTTGTTGCAGGTTTGAACCAAATTCCACGCGATATTCATGAATATGCACTGGTGGTTCAATGCGGAGGTTGTATGATTACCAGGCGGCAATTGATTAACCGCCTGAAACCTGCCATTGATGCTGGAATACCTGTAACGAATTACGGAATGGCGATTGCTTATGTGCATGGAATTTACAACAGGGCAATTAAACCATTTTTGAATACGGGGGAAGATAAGGCTGATTATTTGTAACTGAATATCTGCCTGCTTTTATTCCGGAAACCTTGACTATTGAAAGAGTCTGAACCTTTGAACATTTCAATTCATATGTCTTTCAATTTCTTCAATTTATCTACTTTTGCTTTACCATCTCTTTGAAGTCATGAGCGAACGCATTTCCCACGAAGGCATAATTGATCATATCGATAACGATACGGTTTTTGTGCGTATTCTCAGCAAATCAGCGTGTGCCGGGTGTCATTCAAAAAGCATGTGCGGCGTATCCGAAATGACCGAAAAACTGATAGAAGTTAAGCAAAATGTTTCCGGTTTTAATCAGGGTCAGACTGTGAATGTAATTCTCGACCGCTCGCTTGGTAATAAAGCCGTGCTCCTGGGCTATTTAATCCCTTTTATAATATTGATCACTACGCTTCTTATTTCCAGTTCATTCCTCAGTGAGCTTTGGTCGGGATTGTTGGCATTAGCCATTTTAATTCCTTATTACTTGCTGCTCTTCACTTTTAAGGAGAAACTAAGCAAAACATTTTACTTTCGTATTGAGCATTATTAATTTCACAACCCCATTTCATACACATTTTCAGCTGTTTTACACTTATGCAATTTATATTCATTCTACAAATAACCTTCAAACTCCTATGGATACAGAGGTATGAAATATTTTAGATATAAAATGAGTAAATACCCAACTGTATCCTATTGATAAACAACGTAATACAACAAAGTCAAATTTGCTGTTTTCTTCTTGTAAATGTTTTATTGTTTTTACATTTGCCACAAGCTAACAAAGCAATCAATTTTAGGATTTTATATAGAATCAAAAAAAAGCCAGATTGTTTATCGTGCTGTTAATTAACTGATTAAATAGTCGTTCTGTGAACCAGTTTATCCTTTTTGCTATTCTTGCATTGGCCGGTATCGGAGTTCTTGCAGCCATAATTCTTTATTTTGTTGCCCAGAAATTCAGGGTAATTGAGGATCCACGCATTGATATTGTCAACGATCTCCTTCCCGGAGCCAACTGCGGCGGATGCGGTTATGCCGGTTGCCGCAATTTTGCCGAAAAAATTGTAAAGTCCGAAAGCCTCGAAGGACTCAACTGTCCGGTTGGCGGAAATGCTTTAATGAAAGATGTTGCAGCAGCAATGGGACTCACAGCAGCTGAAACCGTTCCTATGGTTGCCGTTGTGCGTTGCAATGGTTCATTTGCTCATGCTCCTTCAAAAGTTATTTACGATGGGGCTTCAAGTTGCGTGTTTGCACACAATCTTTTCAGAGGCAGCAGCGGTTGCCCTAATGGTTGCCTGGGCTTGGGCGATTGTGTGGTTTCCTGTCAGTTCGATGCCATGTACATGGATGAAACCACCGGTTTGCCTGTAATTATCGAAGAAAAATGTGTGGCC
>JBBQUX010000035.1:0-28809 GCA_038212135.1 Bacteroidales bacterium
CATGGACACACGATGAATATCGTTTGAAAGATAAAGCATATAATTATTCATTCCGGATTTGCCCGTTAAGACCAGGCGAAAAACCGGTTGAAAAAGCGAAAATAAGTTATGAATAAATAGACGGAAGACGGAAGACGGAAGACGGAAGTCGGAAGTCGGAAGTCGGAAGTCGGAAGACGGAAGACAGAAGTCGGAAGTCGGAAGACGGAAGACGGAAGTCGGAAGACGGAAGACGGAAGACGGAAGACGGAAGTCGGAAGTCGGAAGTAGGAAGACGGAAGTCGGAAGACGGAAGACGGAAGTCGGAAGTCGGAAGTCGGAAGTCGGATGTCGGATGTCGGATGTCGGATGTCGGATGTCGGATGTCGGAAGTCGGATGTCGGATGTCGGATGTCGGATGTCGGAAGTCGGAAGACGGAAGACGGAAGTCGGAAGACGGAAGACGGAAGTCGGAAGACGGAAGACGGAAGACGGAAGACGGATGTCGGAAGTCGGAAGTCGGAAGTCGGAAGTCGGATGTCGGAAGTCGGAAGTAGGAAGTCGGAAGTAGGAAGACGGATGTCGGATGTCGGAAGTCGGAAGTCGGAAGACGGATGTCGGAAGTTGGAAGTCGGAAGTCGGATGTCGGAAGTCGGATGTTCCTGAAACAGGTACTTTTTTAAACGCGGAAATTTAGCCTGTTTATAGTATAACAACTGTTCGTTAATAATCCCCAATTGCTTCATTATAAAAAAATATAAAATCAGACATCGAATTCTAATACGCTGATAATCTGCAACATATCACTTCGCGCCTTTGCAGTGAATAAAAAAACCAACAAAGTATTGAGTATAACAGAATATAATTTGTGAAAACAATTACATTCAACAGTGCTTACCTTTGCATACCTTTATGAAAAAGGCTAAACCTTATCAGCAGAGATTTGTTTATTAGGTTTGAGAATTTTGCACCCTTTTAAAAATTGTAATGCAACTTAATATTCCTGATTCGCAGCAAAAGCGAATCCTTATTGCCGGCGGCGGATTTGCTGGCCTGAAACTTGCCACAAAACTTGCTGACAGTGATTTTCAGATTGTACTGATCGACAAAAATAATTTCCATCAGTTTCAACCCTTATTTTACCAGGTAGCCACAGCCGGACTTGAGCCCAGTGCTATTTCGTTTCCCTTGCGGAAAATATTTCAGCGCTCGAAAAACGTTATTATCCGCGTAGCCGAGATTACCGGAATAAATGCGGATACCCATGAACTTATGACTACACTTGGATCAGTCAATTACGATATTCTGGTGCTGGCAATGGGCGTAGATACAAACTTTTTCGGGATGCAGCATATTGCCGAAAATGCCATCCCTATGAAATCGGTGGCAGAAGCCCTGCGATTGCGAAACACTATATTGCAGAATTTCGAAGATGCCCTTATTGAAACCGACGAAGAAAAGCAACAGGCTTTACTGAATATAGTGGTTGTTGGTGGCGGTCCAACCGGAGTGGAAGTATCGGGGACACTGGCCGAGATGAAGAAATTCATACTTCCGAAAGACTACCCTGAACTGGATTTCACAAAAATGAATATTTACCTGCTGGAAGCCGGAAGCCGGGTTTTGGGTGGTATGACGGAACATTCGGCGAATACTGCCGAAAATTACCTCCGGAAACTTGGAGTGAATGTGATTTGCAATGCACAGGTAAGCGATTACGACGGGCAGAAAGTAAGCATCCACAACAATATACAGATACCGGCAAAAACGCTGGTTTGGGCAGCCGGAGTTGCAGGCAGGCAAACCCAGGGGCTTTCCCCTGACGTTTACGTGAAAGGAAACCGCATTAAAGTAAATACGTTCAGCCAGGTTGAAGGCTACGAAAACATTTATGCCCTGGGCGATAATGCCTTTATGACGGAAGTAAACTACCCCACCGGGCATCCGCAGATGGCACAACCCGCCATTCAGCAGGCTAAACTGCTGGCCCGGAACCTGAAACGCCAGGTTAAAAACGAACCCATGAAACCGTATACCTATTTCAACAAAGGTTCCATGGCAACCATCGGTCGAAACCAGGCTGTGGTTGAACTGCCTTTCGTAAAGTTTTACGGTTTCTTCGCCTGGCTTACCTGGATGTTTGTGCACCTGATGGCTATTGTCGGAGTAAAAAACCGTCTGCTTATTTTTATAAACTGGTTCTGGAATTATATTACCTACGATCAGTCGCTGCGTTTGATTATTAAGCCGAGCGGGAAAAGGGAAAAAGGTTAAGAGTTTTGAGAAGAAAGGAAGATGGGGCAGATTGAGAGAATGTGATAATGTGATAATGTGGTAATGTGGTAATGTGATAATGTGATAATGTGGTAATGTGGTAATGTGGTAATGTGGTAATGTGGTAATGTGGAAATGTGGTAATGTGATAATGTGATAATGTGATAATGTGGAAATGTGGAAATGCAATAAGTTTAAAGGTTATTTCAGACTCCTTTTTAAATTTTTGAATTAAACCGGCTTTTATCACCGTTAAATAAAAAAAAGAGCCTTCCGGCTCCAAAATCTTTAGCTATCAAAAATATCAGGCAACTGCATCCGGAGTTGTGTCATTTTTAAAATCTCACCGCGCTGAAAGTCGTTATACACGCTCCAATTGGCTATTTCATCGAGTTTGCGGAAACATCCTACACATTTTCCTTTATGATCGAGCGTACACACTCCCCTGCATGGCGATTTTATATCGTGGCCGTTTTCTGTGTGATTATGTAACATGTTCAGTTGTTTGCAGAGTAGAACGATTTACTTTATAAAAAGTTCACAAAGGAACACAAATTCAACGATAGTAAATGTCTTTTGAAGAAAATCATTTTGCAGTACTCTGCTAATCATGGAAAATACTGTACTTTTAACCTGCTATTAAATTATCACCTATGCTCGTTAAAACCTTCGGATGCGCAATACAAGGCATCACTGCAAATATCATTACCATAGAAGTTAATGTAGATCAGGGAATTCAGTTCTCCATGGTTGGCTTGCCGGATAATGCGGTAAAGGAGAGCCATCAGCGGATTGAGGCAGCCTTGCTGAATATCGGGTATAAGTTCCCAAGGAAAAAGATCATTATCAATATGGCCCCGGCCGATATACGCAAAGAAGGTTCATCATACGACCTTCCGATCGCAATCGGGTTATTGGCTGCTTCGGAGCAACTGCTTACGGATACGCTGGATAAGTATATTATTATGGGCGAGCTTTCGCTCGATGGCAGCCTTCAGCCTATTAAAGGAGCTTTGCCTATAGCTATTGAAGCCCGCGACAACGGGTTTAAAGGATTTATACTTCCGGCCGTAAATGCCCGCGAAGCTGCCATTGTGAACGACCTTGAAGTGTATGGCGTTGAAACACTCAACGAAGTAATTCAGTTCCTCGAAGGCAGCCTGCAACTGGAACCCATGGTAATAAATACCCGCGAAGAATTTTATTCGCATCTCGATAATTTCGAATTTGATTTCAACGATGTAAAAGGACAGGAAAATATAAAACGGGCCCTCGAAATTGCTGCGGCAGGAGGCCATAACGTAATTTTAATCGGTCCGCCCGGAGCAGGTAAAACTATGCTTGCCAAGCGATTACCTTCGATTTTACCGCCACTTAACCTCCACGAAGCACTCGAAACCACCAAGATACATTCGGTTGCCGGAAAAATGGAGCGCGATGCGTCACTGATCAGTATCAGGCCTTTCCGCAGCCCGCATCACACCATATCTGATGTGGCTTTAGTTGGCGGAGGAGGCAACCCCCAGCCCGGAGAAATTTCCTTAGCCAACAACGGAGTATTGTTTCTCGATGAATTGCCTGAATTTAAACGAACGGTGCTTGAAGTACTGCGGCAACCTCTGGAAGACAGGACTATTACCATTTCGCGGGCAAAATTTTCGGTTACCTACCCCGCGAGCTTTATGCTAATTGCTGCTATGAACCCATGCCCCTGCGGGTATTACAACCATCCTGAAAAAGACTGCGTTTGCGGACCCGGAATCGTACAGAAATACCTGAATAAAATCTCAGGTCCACTGCTCGACCGCATCGATATACACGTAGAAGTGGTTCCGGTTCCTTTCAGAGAACTCAGCAGTATGAGGCAATCCGAAAAGAGTTTTGATATACGCGAAAGGGTGATCAAGGCAAGGCAGATACAGGATGAAAGATATAAAGAAAACAAAGGAGTACACTGCAATGCACAGATCAGCAGCAAGATGCTCAGGCAGATATGCCAGATTACCGAAGATGGCCACAACCTGCTTAAAACCGCCATGGAAAAACTGAGCCTTTCAGCCAGGGCATACGACCGCATACTCAAAGTTTCGCGTACCATTGCCGATCTCGACAACAGCCCGGATATTAAGACAGAACATTTGGCAGAGGCGATTCATTATAGGAGCCTGGACAGGGAGACGTGGGGAGGATAGGGGATGTGGGGATGGGGAGACAGGGGAACAAGGGGAAAGGGAGAAATGCAGAAGGGAGAAGGGAGAAGATTAGATCAACTTTCGGATAATTTGAATTCAAAAAAAATAACTACTCTAAAAAAATACAAATGCTACCTAAACTGGTAAAAATAACACGACTCAATCAGAAAAATAATAATATTTTCCTTATCTCCTCACTAACTGATTTACCGAAAGATAGCTTTGATGAAAGGGAACTGGACTATATCAAATCGAGGCTGAAAGAAAAAAATCAGCAGACCGCAATAGTAAATAATCTGGGGCATATTTCGGTTATTTATAAGCTGAAAACAGAAAAGGGAATAAACCCTGACAATGAACTTGAAAATTGCCGCAAGGCCGGAGAAAAAGTGCTGAAAATCATTAATGAGCACAAAATAAAATCGGTATGTATTTCTGATTTAAGCACAAATCCGGCTGAAACGCTCGCTTTTGCCGAAGGGATGATGTTGGGTAACTACCAGTTTTTAAAGTACCGTAAAGATCGGACAGAGAAGGAATCATCATTGCAAAAAATTGAAATTTTAAGTTCAGCAATTAATCAGAACCAGGTTTCGGAACTTGCTATCCTCTGCAAGGCAGTATTTGCCTGCCGTTCGATGATCAATGAGCCGCTTTCGGCTATGAATGCTGAAAAACTGGCATTCGAATTTGAGGAATTGGCCAGGGAGGCCGGAATAAAAATTGAGGTTTTAAACAAACAAAAGATAGAAGCGCTGAAGATGGGCGGCCTGCTGGCTGTAAATCTTGGCAGCATTGATCCGCCGACTTTCAGCATTATGGAATACAAACCGGAAAACGCGGTGAACAGCAAACCCATTATTTTTGTCGGTAAAGGAGTGGTGTACGATACCGGTGGACTCAGCCTCAAACCCAGCGCAGCCATGGATACCATGAAATGCGATATGTCGGGCGCAGCAGCGGTGGCGTCTGCTTTGTATGCCATAGCACTAGCCGGTTTACCGGTTCATGTGGTAGCCCTGATTCCGGCCACGGATAATCGTCCGGATGGGAATGCTTATGTTCCGGGGGATATTATCAGCATGATGGACGGCACTTCGGTGGAAGTGCTGAATACCGATGCCGAAGGCCGGCTGATACTTGCGGATGCTTTGACATACGCTAAAAAATACGATCCAATGCTGGTGATTGATATGGCAACACTTACCGGAGCTGCCGAGGCAGCACTCGGGCGTTTTGGTATTGCCGGTATGCAGGCTGGTGCTGATGATCACTTCAGGCAATTGCAGATTTCAGGATTCAGAGTGTATGAGCGTATTGCAGAATTCCCTTTCTGGGATGATTATGCCGAACTGATTAAATCGGAAATTGCCGATCTGAAAAATATAGGTGGTAAATTCGCCGGGGCTATAACTGCAGGTAAGTTTTTGCAGCATTTCACTGATTACTCCTGGATTCATCTCGATATTGCCGGACCATCATTTCTTGATAAACAGGATAGCTATCGCACAGCCGGAGGAACCGGCGTTGGAGTAAGGTTATTGTTTGATTTTGTGAAAGAAATCGCAAAGGGAAGGGTTTGAAAGGGTTTGAAGGGTTTGAAAGGGTTTGAAGAGTTTGAAGGGTATGGAGGGTTTCGAAAGTTTGTGAAATTGCGAGGATTGACCAATGGAAGTTTTAAAAAAACCATTCAAACAGCCAGTATTCAAATTTGATAAAACAGAATATGCCCTTCACTTGTCCAATCTGAATCCGCTTCTTTTCAAATATCCACAAAAGTCAAAAAATCATTTTTTCTCTGTGTTTCTCAGTGTCCTCAGTGCCTCCGTGGTTAAAAATTTTACTGTACTCAAACTTTAACCAGCAACCTTGTTGCCCAGAGCGGAACATGCAATATGAAGCGGACTACAGCCAATTCAGGGCCATCGTGGGCAGCAGAGAATGTGAAAGTACGACCGATAGATTGTTTCCATTCGCCGGTTAACCGCACCGATTCGTGTATATGCCCATGCATGGTAAGGTACGGTTGCTTTTCTGCAATAAAATTACGGATTGCTTTACTCCCGACCGGCAATACGTTTCCACTTCCAATTTCTGCCTGATCGAGGAATGTGCGAAAGGGAGGCGAATGAAAAAGAAAGATTCCGAATTCAAGGTCATCGTCCTGTACAAGGTTTTCAATATCTTCCCGGATGGTATCATTTTCCGGATCATGATCGGGTTTCGCAGAATGATAGCCGTTGGACGGCGCAATGCAGGCCGGGTCCGTTTCTTTCGATACATCGAAGCGTTCCCAGTCTTTGATCCTGAAAGGAGTAGGTGGAACACAGGCATATCCATAGAAACGATATTTCCCAATTACCATGCAGCGGTTATGCAGGTTACGCCACAAATCATTCTTTTCTCCTTCGGCTAACGTATCAAATACAATCTTTTGATCATCGTTACCGGGAATCAGGAACACCTCCGGATACTTGCATTCCATTTTTTCTTTCAGACCGCTGAACTTTTTAATGAGAAAATCAGTAATAAAATTAAACTCACCGGAATCATTTTTATTCTGAATACTCCGGTGTGGCAATAAATCGCCTCCGAGAAATACAAAATCGGGTTTTTCTTTTTTAATGATTTTAAAAAGTGCTTCGTACCGGCTCATTTTGCCATGCAGGTCGCTTACAAATAAACAGGAATTCATATTACACAATGTAAATATAACAAAAGTAGCAATTTACATTGGAAATACAAATAAATGCAAAATGACAGTATCAGGTTAAAATATATTGAAAACGGATGAGAATGAAGGACGGGTGAAAGCGGATTTAATTGAAACTGAAAACAGAATCAATAATGACATAATAAATTATGACCCGTGATTTTTCAGTCTCTTTGCCTGAGTTCTGCGTTTTTCAGTAAAAAAATTCATTTTCCGTTTCCATAGTAAACTATCTGCAAACCATACAACGAATTTCACTCAAATTAATATCACTATATGATTTGTTAAAGAATGAACCATAAAAGCAAAAGCTTATCTTTGCAGCAAAGGTTAAAATCAGGGAAAGCATGATCCGGACATCTGAAAACGAAAACCGCATTGCCGTGGGCATTACCCAGGGCGACATTAACAGCATCAGCTACGAGGTAATAATAAAGGCCTGCCTCGACCAGCGTATCACCGAGCTTTTTACTCCCATAGTTTACGGCACTTCCAAAGCCGCATCCTACCACCGGAAAATGTTGAATATTCCTGATTTCAGTTTCAATATCATCCGCTCAGCCGATCAGGCCTCACCCAAAAAAGCAAATCTGATAAACCTTTCGGACAAGGAAGTTAAAATTGACCTTGGCGAATCGACCGTTGTTGCTGGTGAAATGGCACTTATGTCGATAAATGCTGCCGTTGAAGATCTGAAGAAAGGATTGATAGATGTTCTGGTTACCGCCCCGGTGAACAAACACAACGTGCAGGAAGCTTATCAGAAACCTTTCAGTGGGCATACCGGCTATCTGGCCGAAAAATTCGGTGCTGCTTCGTATCTTATGCTTATGGTGGGCGAAAATACCCGGATTGGTGTAGTTACCGAACATATCCCTCTCGACCAGGTTTCAAGGACAATCACCACGGCACTTATTTCGGATAAGATCAGGATACTTGAAGAATCGCTGCGCAAGGATTTTGATATTCGCAAACCACGCATTGCAATTCTTGGGCTCAATCCTCATGCCGGCGACAGCGGCCTGATCGGGAACGAGGAACAGGAAATAATTACTCCGGCCATACAGGCATGCCAGCAAAAAGGCCAGCTTGTTTACGGCCCCTACCCTGCTGATGGTTTTTTTGCTTCGGCAAATTACAAGCAGTTCGATGCTATACTTGCCATGTATCACGACCAGGGAATGATTCCTTTTAAAACACTGAATTTCGAAAACGGAGTAAACTTCACTGCGGGTCTTCCATATGTGCGGACATCACCGGCACATGGTACAGCTTTCGACATTGCGGGAAAAGACCTGGCATCAGCCGATTCGATGCGGGCAGCTACCTACCTTGCCTGCGAAATATTTAAAAACCGTATGCAGTGGACCGAGTTGAATAAGAACCCGTTAGGGTTCAGCAAGAAGGAAAAGGAGTATTAGAAGGATTAGGGGTTGGGTTTTGGGGGTTAGGGGTTAGGGGGAGTAAGATGAGGAAATTCGGATAGTGTAAGAACGGGACTATTTTTCCTGAATATGAACTTGAAAACAATAATGTGATCATTCCCATGGCTTATGGTTCCAAACTCCTGACTTCCGGCTTCCGGCTTCCGACTCCCGACTTAAAAACAGTATAACTAAAATAACTATCTACAACTGATAATGATTAATTCCGAATACTCGATCGGCGAAATAACCCGGATTGTAAAAGGTGAACTCATCCAGGAAAACGATGCAAATGCGCTTATCAGCGAATTGGTAATCGACAGCCGCAGGTTGATCGTTCCCGAAAAAAGTTTGTTTTTTGCACTTACCAGTAAACGCAACAACGGGCACAAATACATCGAAGAGCTCTATACCAAAGGTGTAAGGAATTTTATAATAGAAACAGAGCCATCCAATCTCCTGCTACTTTATAATGCAAATATAATCAAGGTAAAAAACACCCTGTCAGCCTTGCAGGCATTGGCTACCGCACATCGCAAGCAGTTTACAATTCCGGTTATCGGAATCACAGGCAGCAATGGCAAAACTATCGTTAAAGAGTGGTTGTACCAGTTACTTAACGAAAGTAAAAATATTGTCCGCAGCCCAAAAAGTTTCAATTCACAGATCGGTGTACCTTTATCGGTTTGGCAGATGCGCGAAGATCATGATCTTGCCATTTTTGAAGCCGGAATATCCGAACAGGATGAAATGGACCATCTGCAACCTATCATTCAACCTACAATTGGCATTTTCACTAATATAGGCCATGCCCATGATGAGAATTTCATTAACCGCACGCAAAAAGCCGGCGAGAAACTTAAATTATTCACGAAAGTAAAAACACTCATTTACTGTATTGATCAGAAAGAGCTACAGGAAGGTATCATCAAAACCGGACTGCTAAGGAATATCGAAACTTTTGTCTGGAGCCGCAAAACAATTGCCGATCTGCAGGTAACCTCAGTAATTACCGATGGCCATCATACAAAACTTACAGGTCTCTATAAAAACAACGAGATCAATATCGGAATTCCTTTTATTGACGAAGCTTCTATCGAAAATGTGATCCATTGCTGGGCTACTATGCTCCTTTTAGGCTACAGCCAGAATGTGATCACAAAGCGAATGCGCACCTTGCAGCCTTTGGCTATGCGCCTCGAAATGAAGGCTGGTATGAATAACTGCACCTTAATCAACGACAGCTACAGTAATGATATTGATTCTCTTTCAATTGCTCTCGATTTTCTGAATCAGCAAAAGCAACATAGAAAGAAAACTGTGATTCTTTCGGATATTCTGCAAAGCGGTCGAAGCGAAAGCCATTTATACCGGGAAGTAAGCGATCTGCTGAATATGAAACAAATCGACAGGCTAATTGGTGTCGGGAAAGGTATCAGCCGCCAGGCTGCATTATTTAAAACGGATAAGGAATTCTTTAACACAACCGAAGATTTTCTTGATTCATATTCGCTCAGTTCGTTTAGCAACGAGAGTATTTTGCTTAAAGGTGCCCGAATTTTTGGTTTCGAGCGTATAACTGAAGCTTTACAACAAAAAACACACGAAACCGTACTCGAAATCAACCTCAATGCCCTGGTTCACAACCTGAACTATTACCAGTCGAAGCTTGATCCCGGGACGAAGATTATGGCCATGGTCAAAGCATTCTCTTACGGAAGCGGGAGTTACGAGATCGCCAATGTACTTCAGTTTCACCAGGTTGATTACCTTACAGTTGCCTATGCTGACGAAGGTGTGGAACTGCGGAAATCAGGTATTAAGTTACCAATCATGGTGATGAATCCCGACGAAGAAAGCTTTGATGTAATGCTGAAATACCAGCTCGAACCAGAAATATACAGTTTCAGGGTGCTGAAAATGCTCGAAAGTGCATTGATCCGGCTTTCGGCTAATTCATCACCGGTTGGTATTCATATTAAGATTGATACCGGCATGCATCGCCTTGGATTCGACCCGGAAGAAGTGGATGAATTGATAAACCAACTGAAAGGCAGACCCAATATCATTGTTAAATCGGTTTTTTCGCACCTGGCAGCATCGGACAATACAAGGAACGATGATTTCACACGACACCAGATCAGCCTGTTCAGGATGATTTCGGAACGTATCTGTTATGAATTTGATTACCCTATCCTTCGTCATATCGCCAACACCGCAGCAATTACCCGTTTCCCCGAATCACGCATGGATATGGTTCGGCTTGGCATAGGCCTTTACGGTATTGCTCCTTTGGACGAAGAACAGGAGAAACTCGAAAATGTGAGCACACTCCGCTCCATTATTTCGCAGATAAAACAGATTGTGCCTGACGACACCGTTGGGTATAACCGCCGATATAAAGCTAAAAATGAGACTGTTATAGCAATTGTACCCATAGGTTATGCTGACGGACTGAGCAGGGCCTTGAGCAACGGCATCGGCCACCTGAAAGTGAAAGGGAAATTTGCACCTATTATAGGGAGCATTTGCATGGATATGACTATGATTGATATAACCGGAATAAATGCACACGAAGGTGATGAAGTGATAATTTTCGGAAAAGAACTTCCGATAACCCGCCTGGCCGACGAAATGGGATCAATTCCGTATGAAATCCTTTCGGGAATTTCGCAAAGGGTGAAAAGGGTTTATTATCAGGAGTAGCAGGACATAAACCATTGTATGATTAGAGATTATAGAATGACCGGGAAAGAATATTTAGATTCTTATACTTCTTTTACCTGAAGTCATTCTCAATAAACTTTTTAGTACTCAAAAGTTATTTTCAAATCGTCAAAATAGATTGGTTTTTTCGATTGGTTCCAGGGAAAGATTTTAATGGTCTGCTCAGGATTCAATGGTTTATCGAAATAGAAGATTGCTTTAAATTCAACCCATTTTCCGATTTCAGTTAAATCATTTGTTAAAGGGAAAACTTTCCAATCATAAAGATTGTTATCCTGACTAATATCCAGAATAATCCCAAGCTTTGGGTTGGTGACAGTAGTATATACCCATCCGTTAACAGTAACAACTTTTGGCAACGTAGAGTTTATATTCTTGATACGTTCAAGGTAGGCATAACCATATTCAGATGTATCATTTGTTACGCATGCATACTCGCCTGAATGAGCTTTAATACCCTCAACAGCAACAACTGTTTTTTCATTTATCCATGATGGGATTACAGCCGCAGCATTTTCCATATCATTGGTTATCTCTATGCGGGTCTGGGGTTGCTGATCCTGAGTTCCGTTTTTAGGTGTGGAATTGGAGCACCCGGATAACAGTAATCCTGCAATAGCAAAAACAAATAAATTTTTCATGTGCTTTTAATTTTAAGTTTCTTTTTAGCTTAATAGTATTTGGCAAATGTATACAAATAGCCCTTTCTTTTTACAGGCCGGAGAAAACAACTTTTTTAATCTGCCGATACGAGGAAAAAGAGAAAACAGAAATGCTAAAATTGATTTTTTAGCACATGTAAATTTTGTTATCTAATATATCCGGAGTCAGGGTTTGTATATAAATTAATTAGTGCAGATAAGAAAACGAGCCTAAAATGAGTTTTGCCAACGCTCACCCCTTGGTCCCCATAGGGGATAGTCGTCGCGCACAGAAGATTGAGATTTGTCAGCTGACCAAAAAGGTAAAAAGAATGAGCATTTTTACATAAATGATGAGTTTTCTTAGTGGCATTAATTGTTTGATTGCTTGAAGGTACTGAATTTAATATCTTTTAAATTCAACTTATTCGAATGTGAGCTGGCAATTATATTCAGCTCATATTCTTTTTCGTGGAGCTTTCCGGCAAGTTCAAAATCATACAATGCTGTTTGTTTTTCATTGAATACTTTCTCAAGAAAATGCAAGCAGTTAGCGTTCATGATAATACACTACACTATCCGAATTTATCTCTTTGATATACAATAAAATTCGTGCATCGTTGGATTCCTGAAAATCATGATTTAAGCTTACTTCAAAAAATGCAGCATTATTAAAATTTTTAATTTGTGAAGAATTAATCCTGAGAATAGTTGAAACAGTCAGAGCCGGGATATTTAAATCTCCGACTAAAATCTCTTCAGTCTTTTGGTAGTTTATATAATTATATTTCTTTTTCCATACCAGTCCTTTCATTTTTTCATCAGTCTTCAAAAAAATAGTCCAGTATTTATCTTTATCCATATTGCCCCAGTCAAGTATATACATTTTATACTTGTATGTTTGAATTATATTAACGCAAACCAGGAATATGGCAGGGATCAGGTATGTAATTCTCAGCCAGACAGAGAGTTTGCCGAACATAATCGCAAAAAGGATAAAGAAAACTGTATAAAAATCAATAAATGCCCTTAACCCGAAACTTGCCCCATAATACCAGCAATTCCACGAAGAAATGATGTATGTTGTGAGTGCAAAAAAGAAAAACCACCATACCAATTCAAAATATCTCTTCTTTACACCAAGCCAGATCAGAGCAGTAATTGCCAGGAATAAAACCGGTGTGTAAACAAAAAGGCCTTTGCAGTAACTGAAAAGCACATTAAACCATTCGGGCTTTAGAAAGTTAAACCCAACATCATAGTAGGTGTTAATGAATATACTGCCGGTTTGCAGATACCAGAGCATACACTGTAATGATATCATGCCTGCAACTATAAAAATACCAAATAAGGTTTTCCCGGAATTTTTAACCAGAAAAACAATCTCTTCCCAAAGCTTTCGGAACGAACCAGCCAGGAAAGGAACAAAAAAGATAATTATCCCGTTTACCGGACGAATCAGGATTATTAATCCCAATAGAATGCATGAAATTAAGAAATCAGAGTATTTTCTTTTTTCAAGATAATTCTTAATAAAGAATATAAACGCAGTGATGGCAAACAATGAATAAATGTGGCTGAATCCAGCATCGAAGTTAACATAATCGGTAACTGATGTCCCTAAAACAAGCAACAATTGCATAATTATTATCGTATAATAATTGCATCGGTACAATTGAAGTATCTTTTTGAGAAAGAAAATAGTCAGGAAAAGATAAAAAACAGCGGCATAAAAAATTGAATGCGGAAAAGGTGTTTGGTAACCATCATTGAGTTCACCCGATCTATCTAGTATAAAATTAGTGCAAAAGAAGAAAGGAGATTCAAGTATAGCTGTTCCACATAAATACCAGTTAATTTTCGAGTCCTTATAATCCAGATATACTCCCAGCGAATTAATGCGTTTGATTTCTCTGGCGACAAATGTTGATTTGTATGGTAACACACCAGGTCATGATGTATAAATATTGACGGCAGGTAATCGTAATACCCGATTCCATCGGCGTTAATCGTTTTGTCAACATTTCCGAGATAGTTGTTGATTATAAAAACCAGTAAGAAAATAATCAGAATCTCGTTAAAAATTGATTTGATAAAATAAAAGAATATGCGCACAATATTAAATTTTAAAGATCTGGAATATGGCTGGACAAATGCAAAGACAATATAACACTATTTCATGCAACTGGCAAATTGATGATATACCCTATAAGCGCGAAATCCGGAATAAGAACCATTGATTTTGATTTAGACTAAAATTGTTAGTACCTTTGCACACCAATGTTTTGTTATGATAACCAAAAATAATTACTAACTATAACACTGGTTCATAGTGACTTAATAATTTTATTCACTATTTTATTTTTTACAAAGTCCACACATACCAGATGAATCAAATTGCAAATACCAAAACTGATCCTGCCACAGGTAACAAAACCAATCTGAAACTTTCAGTCATAATACCTGCATACAACGAACAAAACACCATTTACAATATTCTTACCCGCGTTAGTTCAGTAGAGCTGATTCATGGCATTGAAAAAGAGCTTGTGGTTGTAAACGACTGTTCGAAAGATGGTACCGAGGCAGAATTATTCCGCTACAGGAATGAAAATCCGGGAGCAAATATCAATTACCAGAAACACGAAGTGAACCGTGGCAAAGGGGCAGCTCTGCGCACCGGAATACAATCCGCTACCGGAGATTTTATTATAGTTCAGGATGCCGACCTTGAATACGACCCCAGGGAATTTAATCTTTTGTTACAACCCATTCTCGATGGGTTTGCCGATGTGGTTTATGGCAGCAGGTTTGCCGGCGGCAAGCCACACAGGGTACTGTTTTTCTTCCATACCATTGGTAACCGGTTTCTTACATTCCTTTCGAACCTGCTTACTAATATTAATATTTCGGATATGGAAACCTGCTACAAACTTTTCAAATCCGACATTATAAAAAGTATTACCCTGAAAGAAAACCGATTCGGTTTCGAGCCGGAAGTTACAGCCAAGATCAGTCGCATACCGAACATTCGGATTTATGAAGCAGGTATTTCGTATTATGGCCGCACGTATGCCGAAGGAAAAAAGATTAGCTGGAAAGACGGGTTCAGGGCAATTTATTGCATCATTAAATACAATATTTTCAGTAAATGAAAGAATTTGCTTTTAAACCTATTGATACTGAAGGGGAAGACACTTTAAATACAATTGCGCTTGCCAATAACTTTAACCGATGGATGTATGAAACCATAAAACCTTATTGCAAAGGCAACATACTTGAAATCGGAAGCGGTGTTGGTAATATTTCGGAGTATTTTTTACATGATGATGCCAGCATACTTCTTACTGACATTCGTGATGTTTATTGCGATTCGCTGCGTACCAAATTTTCCGGTAACAACTCATTGCTGGGAATTGAAAACATGAACCTGGTTGATGAGGATTTTGAACGTAAATTCAGCAAATATCTCAACAGTTTCGATACCGTATTTGCGTTAAATGTGGTTGAGCATATTTTTGACGATAAACTGGCAGTTTCGAATTGTTATAAATTACTCAAACCAGGCGGACATCTGATCATTCTGGTGCCTGCTTATCAATGGCTTTACAATGATTTTGACAAGGAACTGGAACATTACAGGCGATATACACGTAAAAAACTGGAATCATTATTTACAGCTTCGGATTTTACGGTTTCGCACAGCCAGTATTTTAATGCAGCTGGGATTGCAGGCTGGTTGGTTTCGGGCAAAGTGCAGCATCATAAAATCATTCCGGCAGCACAAATCAGGCTGTTTAACCGATTGGTTTCTTTTTTCAGACTATTCGACAAACTGATATTAAATTCATTCGGTCTATCGGTAATTACGGTTGGGAAAAAATAATTAGTGCACATGTTTTAACATTGATTACCATTCTTAATTCAACCTTTCTGAATTAATGAGATTTGAAATCATATTTTTATGATCCTTCATAACTAATGATGCGTTAACTTTATAGATATCTATGTATATCTTTGAGATTGAATACAATAACAACGTTCTTTGATTTTTTTATTTGAATTGACAAGTTGTTTTATGTATTTAAGTATAGGACTATGAATTCAGGGAAATATATCTTTGCTCAGATCTTACAAGTGATTAACAAGTATGAGTTTGATAAGTATGTGACCTGTTACAACGGAAACCACCGTGTGCGGGAGTTAAATTGCTGGAATCAATTTGTCCAACTATTCTTCGGTCAACTTACTGCAAGAAATTCTCTTCATGATATTTGTGTCTGTCTCAAGGCTCATCTGAACAAGCTATATCACCTTGGGATAAAACAAAATGTCAACTAGTCAACATTGTCCCGGGCCAATGAGAAAAGAGACTGGAGAATTTTCGCTGACTTTGGAGAGTATCTCATATGTTTGGTCAGACCACTCTATGTTAATAGCCCAATACCTAATATTGACATTGACAATGATGTGTTTGCCTTAGACTCGTCCACAATTTCCTTAAGCTTCTCACTATTCAGTTGGGCTCCGGGGATATACTCCCGAGGAGCCATAAGGTACATACACTTCTTGACTTAATAGGAAGCATTCCAGCCTTTATCCTTATCACTGATGGCAAGTACCATGATAGCAATATCTTGGATGAAATTATTCCTATTCCGGGAGCAATTTACCTGATGGTAAAAGATTTCATCAGCCTGGTGGCTCTATATTGAATACATACAACCGATTCATTCTTCGTTACTCGAGAAAAAGTAACCTTTGATTATGAAGTGGTAGAGCAAAACTATAACCTTGATGAAACCACTTGATTAAGAAGTGACAAGACCACCAATCTCGCTGGACCAAAGTCTAAGCGTTTGTTTCCGGAGCCACTCAGGTTGGTGGAATATTATGATGATGAAAAAGACATCGAACTTGTATTTCTCACTAATAACTTTGAAGTATCAGCACTTGCGATTGCTCGTTTGTACCATAACCGCTGGCAAATAGAAGTGTTCATCAAATGGATCAAGCAAAATCTGACAATCAAAAAGCTCTGGGGACACTCAGAAAATGCAGTAAATCTACATGTCTGGGTTGCAATATGTACTTATCTGATAGTTGCTTACGTGAAATACCAAATACGGAGTTCGCTGTCAATTTATGGGATTATCCAGATATTGGGAGTCTCGACTTTTGATAAAACATCATTGAGAGAACTACTTACAGAAAATCAATTCATTCAAAATGTCAAACATCAATACAATTTATTCAACACCAATTTTAACGCATCAGCACTAATCCTTCATCAAGATTCTGTCGTGAGTAAAAATTTAATTCGTTTAATAAGAATAAATTATAGCTAACTTATTTGAATCCAGAAAGAGCCACCATGCTTTTCAACATTTATCATGTTGGGATGTATCCAAAAATGAGTAAGTAATTTGCTGAGTTCCTTATCTTCACTAATAAAAAAGTTTGGTAGTATTGGCTTATACTTTTTAGGATCAGCTAACAGAAATGCAGCAAGCACGTATTGCTCGTTGTAAAATCTGTCACACATTATCTGCGGATAATCATATGGCAGGTAGATATCATGAATATGCACAATGACACCTTTTTTTAAATAAGGCAATAGCTCTAAAAAACATATAGTTGCATCGGAATTAGGGAATACCCGGTGCGAATTATCAATAAAAAGAATATCATTTTCACCTAATAACTCCACGATATAGCCGTTATCAATAATATTTTCAAAGGGCTCCCTAATAACACTATCTGCCAGGTGATCAATATTTGCCCTTGGGAAGGGATCTATTGAAGTTATTTTTGTAGGAAGATTATTTTCAGTAATTGCTTTTCGGGCAACTTTAGTCGAATTTCCAGATCCGATTTCCAGATAGTTTAATGGTTTAAATTTAGCAATCATCCCATATATACCGACAATATCAAGGCCAGGCAAAAAACCGTTATTCCATGCAGGTTTGTCAGGATCAGTTTCAACTGAATTATCCTTAATCAACTGGATATTATCTATAAAGCGAGTAAAATATTGCAGGTTTTCAACATATTCATCTCTGTTTTGATTAACTATGCTATAAAGCATAGAATGGGGTGGTTTTCCGTAACCATAGCGCGGCTCAACATTAACTTTGTAATCCAGATGTATACTTTGAAACTTAGGTGAGAAAAACCTGTAAATAGATTTCAATCTTTTATTTATCATTTTGATGTTGTGTTTAGAATTAGCTGATTACATGTGATTCCGCTCTCCGAATTGGTGATTTTTAACAAATAAATTGCATTCGGGAAGTTTGAAATATCAATAAATATACTTGTTTCAGAATTGTAACTCTTTTCATAAAGAACTTGTCCTTGGTAGTTATATACTTCAATTAAGTTTATTGTTCCATTTTCTGCTTGTATATTTACTTCACCTTTTGTTGGATTAGGAAATACTTTAACATTAAATTTATTAACATATCCTAGGTCTGCTTTTGAGGAATCCTTATCTGAAATTCTATTATTTATAGAAACGTTTTCACTTCTTAATGATGAAGTATTACCCTGTATCAAATTATTCAATGAAAACATCTCTCCTGAATAGTTTTGATTTTTATTCTTTTCTATTACGAAAAAATAGTCAGGAGCTTTTTCAATTGTATGCATAAAAAAACAATTTGCCTTAGGATTTATTGTCCAATCTGAAAGAGTAGAATTTCTTATATTCCATTCACTATTTAGAGAAGGATTGACAAAATCAAATTTAGCCGCCGATGATTTATTTATTCCCAGAATTTCATCTTTATCATCAAAATCAAAATTGCCAATAACAAGATTACTCCTATAAAAATATATGGGCTCGGTATTTCTAGCCTCATTACTCCATAGTCTATTCCATGTATTATTGTCAAAGTTTTGAATTGTTATCCAATCATTTAAGCCACCTATTTGAGTACAAATTAATTCATCCGCTTTATCTTCATCAAAATTTCCAGCTTTGATTATATCTGTTGAAGACAGTCGCCATTCTCCAATCCAATCATTACCATTATTACTCGGTCCAAACTTCCAATCACTGTTTTCGAAGTAGAGCATTGTTGCAAAACAATCTACATCATCGTTCTTTTGATAACATAATATTTCATCTTTTTGATCACCATTAAAATCACCAACCACAAAATCGTCATTGATATTGAGCCACCATCCAGCAAAGGAAGAACTGGTACCTGAATTTGAATATGGACAACTCCATTCATTATTAATAAATCTAAGTGTTGTGGACCAATTATGGTACCCAGGTGTTAATTGCAAACATTGTAGTTCATCTTTCCCATCGCCATCAAAATCACCAACCAAATATTTGTCAAAGCTTTTAACTGACCACCCTCCAAATGAATTATTTCCATCATTATCCCATGTGTTTATCCATTTCCCATTATCAAAACTGTAAATATTTACTTTATTTCGTTCTGGATTATTAAATTGAATACATAAAAGTTCATCTTTCCCATCTCCATCAAAATCACAAGGAAGAAATCTGTCATAATCATTGAAAGTCCAATCTAATAATGTATTGCTATTATTGTTTGTAAACCTTTTAGTCCATTGGTTCTTATTTATTTTTTTTAGTGTGTAGGTTTGATTATTAGTAATTGTTTTGGGCACTTGAAGTTCATATCCAATGGCCGAAATCCAAAGCCCTCCATAGTCTGAACCATTTGTGTAAAGTTTAAACTTTCCCTGTTCATCTGCTAACACTCTAACATTACTATTCGTCCCAAAAATAAGTGCATCTTTAATAGGGCTTCCATTTTCGTCTTTTACATAACCAGTAAGTTTCCAAACTGTACCTTCATCAATATTCAAATATTTTTCAGGAGTTACACAATTACCAGTATTTGGAATTATATTTTGCATATTCGCGAAAGCCCCTCTAGCTTTTTTTTCTCTTTGCTCAGGCCATCTTGTAATAAAGCCTAAATTTTCCTCCCAATTCGAACCATAACCTATATCCTGATGTCCCCACCAACCATAACCTTTGCATCCACAATCTTGAGATCTCTGTATGTTATCGTTTGCAAAATCAAGTTGATCTTCTTCTGATCCGGTATGATTATCTTGATTTGAAGTTATATCCGTCCCACTAAATCCAGTTTCAGAAATCACCCAAGGGAAATTGTAATTATTTGATAAAAATTTATAATATTTCCAAATCATCCTGCTTGAGTAATTGGGATCCTCTGACCATGCATATAAATGGAGGGACATAAAATCGACCATCATCATACCATAGTCCCAATTTATTACAGTTTCAGGATGTTGGAGACCAATAGTAATGAGATGGTTAGGATCTTTGCGTTTAATCGTATAATACATTTCATTTACCCAATTCCCTATTAGTATCTTATCATTACAATCATTTTTAGTAAACCCATAAAATGGTTCAGACAATAATGAATATGCCATGATTGTTGTATTATCTTTAAAGTGTGAACTAAATTTTTCTAAGAATTCACTATAATATTTTAATTCTTTTATATTTGAATAATCCCTAAATTTATAATAGCTTTTAATCCATTTTCATTAATAATGCTTAAAAGATTGTCAACTAGTGAAAAATATGAGGAATATGATCCTGTTGGTATTATTACTTGATTTGTGAGAAGGTCAACTTTGGGGTTAATATCTGCTATCCTAACTACATTAAATCCATTATCCTTCAAATAAGTTAGATCATCATTTAATTTTTGCAACGCAATACCCTGTTCATCAGTACTACTATAATTATTTCTCCCAAAATCACACGTATATATGGTATTTAACCAATTTGTATGAGGATAACCCCATTTAATACTATATTGAGGACTAGGTCCTACATAATAATTACTTGTCTCACAATTCTGGAATATCCCTACAACATAATTTACTGAATATGGTCTAAAATTTAAAATACCGTTCTGAAAATTGTTATTTTCAATTCTAATAAAATTGGTTTGAGCGAAAACATTTACACTAAATACAAAACATAAAACAATGAAGATGATTTTTTTAAAGGATTTCATAATTTTAGAAATTAAAAGGTTAACAATAGATTTTAAAATCGAGATTTTGTTCATACATGTAAAAGTAATAAAATAAGATTCATCCCATCACATATTTTTATGATAAGTTTATATTATTATTTTTTTGCTCATCCGTAAATTTAACCAAAAAATAAAACATGATTATCTTGTTGAAAATATTTTGACTTGAATCTAATCAAATTTACCGAAGCTTTTCCTGATGAAGCTAGCTGTAGGCTGCATTTTGAGGGCATTCGGGAACAACAAGGAATTATTTGCAAAAGTTGTGGCAGTAAAGAACATTATTGGCTTCAGGGAAAATGGCAATGGCAATGTTCGAAATGTAGATTTCGAACTAAACTACGAAGCGGTACCTTGGGTTCATATTGCAATTAGTAACGCAAAGCGAACGCTGTTAGGAATTTACCATAAAATCAAAGGGAAATACTTACAGCTTTATCTGGATAAATTTTGTTACATACTAAACCGCAGATACTTTGGAGAGAGGCTTTTTGATAGTCTTACCATTGCAATGACAGATAATTACAGGTACAATAACGGATGAGCATATAATATTTTAACCCCTTCCAATTTTGTATATAAAACTAGCCTCTAATTATTTTGTAAAATAATTTGAGGGCCTGGTGAAGATCATTTAATCGGATTTTCAATACAATCAAATAATTTTTCACAATATTTTTGAAATTGTATCTTTGCAAAATATTTCCCCTCATATCAAAAATCCGTTCGCTAAGCTATGAAATTTAACAATAAAGCACTTCCCCTTTTAACCTTATTTTCAACTGCTTTTATACTAATTATTTTGCAATATTTTTCTACAGGTGTATACGCCGAAACTGATTCTATTTTCCATTACCAGATTTCGCGCTATGCATTTAAGTATCCGGAGTTTTTCCTGAATCACTGGGGAAAACCTTTGTTTACTATCCTCGCCTCTCCGCTATCGCAGTTTGGATATACCGGGGCAGTTGCATTTAACCTGCTTTGTGGCTTGCTAAGCGGATGGTTTGCCTATCTTATTGCCCATCGAATGGGATACCGCCACGCATGGGCAGCCATTGTATTTACTGTTTTTACCCCGCTGTACATTTTTATCATGTACACCAGCCTGACTGAAATACTTTTCAGCTTAGTATTGATTATTGCTGTTTACCTTTTCATCAATAAGCGTTATATCTGGTCGGCCATAGTGATATCGCTTATCCCCTTTGCCCGCACAGAAGGTGTTATGTTTGTTTTTCTTTTTGTCCCTGCCCTGATCTGGATGAAGCAATACAAGGCACTGCCTTTTCTTTTAACAGGATTTATTTTTTTCAGCCTGATCGGGATACCGATTTACCACGATTTTTTCTGGTTTTTCACCAAAATGCCATACAGCACCAATAGTTCAGCGTTGTATGGCAGCGGATCGTTCTGGTACTATTTTATGAAAATGGATTATATGTTAAATTTTCCGCTACTCATACTTAGTATAATGGGAATTGTTTATATGCTTTCTGGCCTGAAAAAAGGAACAACTAACCTGAGGGAAAGCAAATATGCAACCCTCTATTTTCTCATTCTTCCTTCTGTTTTCGGATTCGTTCTTGCCCAGAGTTTTTTGTGGTGGAGAGGGCTGGGTATACTTGCATCAACAAGGTTTATTGCCTGTGTATTTCCTTTGGTAGCCATAATATCGGTTACAGGCTTTGACTGGGTGATGGAAAAAGCAAAATTCAACAAAATTATTTATTTGTTACTTGGGGCATTTATCCTGGGATTAGTTGCATATACACCATTTACCTACAACAAATTACCTATGAAAACGGCCATGAACCTTGCCGTTATGCAGCGTACGGCCGAGTGGCTTAAATCTACTCCGCTTAAAGACCGTAAGGCATTCTATACCGATCCTGCTTTCCCTTTTTATATGGATATGGATCCGTTCGACCAACAGAAATGTTTTAAAATCTATTCATATATTGATATCGATCCGGCAAATCTGCTGAAATCAGGGGAGTTACTGATATGGGACGCCCAGTTTGCAGGCTATGAAGGCCATCTTCCATTTGATTCGCTGATGAAAAATAATAACCTTCGGTTGCTCAATATTTTTACCCCGAAAGAAGGTTTCACAATAATTGGAGGCGAAAAATACAAAATAGCGGTATTTATCAAGGCTCCCAGGGATACAACCCGCAACGTTTACAAACAGTTTTATCTCAATGACTTCGAAAATTTGCCCGAAAATCAGTTAAAACATGCTTCCACTCAATTCAGCAGTAGCGGCAGGCAGTCCATTGTTTTAACCCCGGATCATATCTATAGCCCTGCAACCGAAGGTAAGTTGAAAAGTCTTCCCGGTTTCTCAAATATTTCTTTAAGGGTAAGCGTTCGGATCATGAATCCATCTCCAACAGAGAAGGGTGATATCATATTAGTAGTCGGTATTGATGATGCCGACAAAAAAGTATATAAATATCTTATAGCTAAAGACAATGAGTTCAGTTATAAGACAGGCGAATGGTTCGAACTTACCAGGACAGATATGGTACAAAGAGATATCCCTGCAGGAGGAAGTTATAAAGCGTATGTATGGTACACAGGTAAAAACAAGATATATGTCGATGATCTGAAACTGGAATATATGCCGGTTGGGTATGAATAGGGTTTGAAGGGTTTGGAGGGGTTGGAGGGTTTGAAGGGTTTAAAGAGTTTGGAGAGTTGGAAGAGTTGGAAGGTTGTCGTGGTTTCTACATTTTCAACATTTGTTCCCCGCTCCTTCGGTTTTCTTACCTCCAGTCATTCATACTGCAAAATCAGCCTAATTAAATGAAGAATCCTCTGAATATTACAATGTCTCCGTCCGCCTGGGTAAGCCTGGTGCTGGTATTAGCCATTGTTTTTTTCAGGTTTATGTATCCTCCTGTAAATATACTTTCGTGGGATGTTTTCGGGTATTACCTGTACCTTCCGGCAACATTTATTTATCACGATCTGAAGCTTACCGATATTACATGGGTTAACCAGCTTATTGAACAATACCAGACGACGGCAACCTTTTACCAGGCAACTCCAATGCCCGGAGGTGGGTGGGTGATGAAATACTCTTTGGGCATGGCCTTACTCAATGCACCCGGGTTTTTTATTGCACATATAATCAGCCTGACATCAGCTTATAAGCCAGATGGATTTTCGCTTCCATACCAATATGCCTGGGCCATAAGCGGATTGGTTTATACAACGATCGGGATTTGGATGTTCAGAAAGATACTACTTGAGTTTTTCGATGACAAAATCACTTCCATATTGATTATTCTCATTATTCTGGGTACGAATTATTTTCAGCTTACCGCTTTCGAAGGATTTATATCACACAACTACCTTTTCACTCTTTACACTTTAATAGTCTGGTTTACTATTAAGTGGCATCAGAACCAACGCTGGCAATATGCTTTCTGGCTTGGACTTTCAATGGGACTTGCAGTACTTGTAAGGCCTTCAGAACTGGTTTGTTTTTTCATTCCTTTATTTTGGGGCATAAGCAGTATAGAAAGCCTCAGAACAAAACTTATCCTGGTTAAATTGAACTTTGTACATGTGATTTTGATGGCAATTGGGGCCGTTATTGCAGGATTTCCCCAACTGCTTTACTGGAAATACACTACAGGTCAATGGTTTTATTATAGTTACAACAACGCCGGCGAAGGATTCGATTTATTACAGCCCTACCTTCTAAATGTATTATTCAGCTTTCGCAAAGGATGGCTTATATACACTCCGGTTATGATTTTTGCAATAGCCGGTTTTTTCAACCTTTTCAAAAAAAACCGGCCAATGTTTTATAGCATCCTGGTTTATTTTGTGGTTAACCTGTATATTGTTTCGAGCTGGACGTGCTGGTGGTATGCGGGAGGTAGTTACAGCCAGCGGGCTCTTTTATCATCATACGTGCTTCTTGCTCTTCCAATGGGATACTTGTTACAACAGGTGTTTTTATTGAGAAAGCTGTACCAGTCACTTTTTATATCAATAATCAGTTTAATGATTCTGCTGAATCTGTTCCAAACCTGGCAATGGGCTAACGGGGTGATTGACCGCACCCGCATGACGAAAGCTTATTATTTTGCAACATTCGGTAAGACATCGTACACCGAAGAAGACCGAAAATTATTGTTGGTCGATCGTCCGACCGATGCTCTCGAAGTATTGAAAAACGAATCAGATTATCAGCGGCGAACAGCAGCAATATTTGATTTTGAAAATGCCTTACCCGTTGGAATGATAAAGAATAGTGATACGGTGTTTGAAGGAAATTTCTCATTGCATCTGGATCAGCAACACCCGTTTTCACCTGCATTTGAAATGCCATTCAGAGAAATCACGGGAAAGGATCATGCTTGGATACGTGCTGAACTTATGGTATTTCCAACTTCAATCCCTGACGAAAATTCAGCATCGCTGGTAGTTACATTTCAGCACAAGGGCGAAATTTATAATTACCGGGCGGCCAGCATTTCTCTGAAGGAGTTTGAAATGAAACCGGGCAAATGGAATAAAATGCATATGGATTACCTGACGCCGGAAGTGCGATCGGAAGATGACAGCGTTAAGATCTATTTCTGGTTGCAAGGGAAAGAACCCGTTTTTATTGACAATATGAAAATTGACATATTTGAATGATAGCGCGGTAGAGACGCGCTATAGCGCGTCTCTGTTCCCATAGAGAAGCGCTATAGCGCGTCTCTATGGTTTTTGGTATCGTTTGGAATGCAGTATTCCCAATTTATTCATAAAATGCGACACAGAGGTTTTTAGCACCCCCAGGGCATAAATCGTACTGCGCGACAAATTAATGGATGATGCTTCCTTGAAATATTTGGTCGGACAGGTTATTTCGCCAACAGGAAAACCGGCATAAATAATCTGCGACATCATCTGGTTATCGAAAACAAAATCGTCGCTGTTGGCATGGTAATTAATTGCTAACAATACTTCCCGCGAAAATGCCCTGTAACCGGTGTGGTATTCGGATAGTTTTTGATTAATTAAAATATTTTGAATGAGCGTGAGCCCCCGGTTCGAAATGTACTTGATGAGTGGCATTCCGCCTTTGAGCGCGCCATTACCCAAAATACGTGATCCCAGAACCACAGGAAAAACATCATTGGCAATAAGGTATGCCATCGATTGGATCAGCTTCGGAGTGTATTGGTAATCGGGATGCAGCATTATAACAATATCCCCGCCAAGTTTAAGTGCATTATCGTAGCAGGTTTTCTGGTTGCCTCCATATCCTTTGTTTTGTTCGTGTTTATACACATGCCTAATACCAATCTGGTGAGCAACATCAATGGTATTGTCGCGGCTGAGGTCGTCAACCAGTACTACTTCGTCAACAATATCAAAAGGTATCTCCGTATAGGTGCGTTCGAGCGTTTGACCGGCATTGTAAGCCGGAAGAACAATTACAATCTTTTTCCCGTTAATCATAGTCTAATTTATTTATCAATTCTTGTATTTAAAATATTATCTTCAATGGTGTAATCTATTTATAATGAATAATTTCAAAGTCGTCGAACCAGGCTGGTGAGTTTCCTGTATTCCAGAGATAGACTTTGAGTTTATCCTGAGCGAATCCATCAGGTACTCTGAAATTAATACTGAGTTTACTCCAGCCTGCTGCATCTGTTTCAACTGCCACTTTGCTGGTGTTATAAAACACTTTTGCATTTTTCGCTGAAACTACCAGGTAAGCATTTTCACCGGCTCCATATCTCCAGATTGAAACCTGGTATCTCCTGCCGGGATCCGGACTTACAAGTTCGTACTCCATAGCGTAGGAATCTTTTACCGGCAGGTACAGCGAATTTTTACCCGACCTTGGTCTTTCCGTTGACAGTGCTGTATTTTTACAAAACCGCTCTCCCTCTACCATAATCCACTGTTTATCAGGACTAATGGATTCGAAATCATTTTTAAGCACAAATGAAATTTCGCCCGGATGCAATACATCCTGGAATAAAGCCGAATGTGCAGTATCCACTTCGTAAACAACCTGCACCCGACCTTCGGACAATTTCCTGAGTTTTAGACCGCTTTGTTCCACCATTTTCAATTCTTCACTGCTTCGCGGACCGCCAATCAACAGTATCCGGCCTCCATATTTATTCAGAAATTCAACAGGCGAAATGGAAGTTTCCCATAACTGGAAGCTTTTTTCCCACACATTAAAAAATAAACCTTCCGGAAATAACTTCACTAATGCATCGGTATGAATCCTCTGCGCGTATACATTGCCCCAACGAAGTTGAGAATATTCATTGAATGAAACCGGATAATAATAGGTTTTAACGTAACCCGGGTAATCACGGTCAATATTAGCCATTGTTTCAGTTGTACTCTTGTTCGAAAGCCTGTAGCCCTGGTATGCAAGTGTAAGATAAGGTTTATTAAGCATTGCAATAACAATTAACAACACTGTAATTAAAGGATAGGAAAGAGTGAATCTGTTTCTGCTCTTTTCAACAAACAACGTATTGAAATACAGAAGTATAAATACGATAATTATTCCGGTCAAACATAAAGCACCTATCAGGTAATGACTGCTGTATTGCTTTGCAACCAAAACAGCACTGCCGGCCTGGGCCAATAAAAAAGCCAGTATATATATAGGTTCGCGTCTTTGCTCCGGTTGCTTCTTCAATCGCGGGATGATAATAATCACCAGCAATAAAACAAATGAAATTATCATCACCGAAGCAAACAAAACATTTTCCTTTACAAGTGCAGAAACTGAATTGAGGTAGTGGTCAGTATTTATCAAACCTGTATCTCCTTGTCCATATGCGCCTGTATGTGTACCAATATCCCGAAACCAATAATACATACTTTTATAAACAGGCAATAAGGGCAAGGTAAACAATACAAACGAAGGTATAACGACAAAAAGAAACAGTAATTTATTCCAGTTTCCCCTGACGATTAAAAACGGAATTATCAACATCGGTAAAAAAGTAATCCGGTTAGCTAATCCAAAACCACACAAAACGGCAAATGCAAAAGGGAACCATTTACTTTTTTGCGATTGCGACGTATAATATTTTAACGTCAATACAACAATCATCATTACGGTAGCAAGAATCATGGGTTCGGGCGATACCTTCGTAAAGGCTAACTCAATGACGGTGGTCGAAAGAAAAGGAGTTATCTGCACTATGAGCGCAAGCCAGATATTTTTTAAGAAAAGCAAGGCAGCCAGTCCTGTGAGTAAAATCAGAATCGCATTCAATGCGATAAGGCCTTTGCGCAGAACTTCAATGTAAAACTCGCTGTTCGATAAAACATCTGTTTGCAGATCAGTTCCTGAAAAGCGAATAAAATGAGTGACTTTGATCATCAAAGTGCTGTATATCTGAACCGGTGCGCCAGGATGGTGGAACAAGCCAACCGGCTTGAACATAGCAATATTCAGGCCGTTTATCAGGTAAGCACTTTCGGGATCGGTACCGTATTGGGTTCGGTCGAAGCTAAGCCCAAGAACCAGAAACAATATCGGCAAAAGGATCAGGAAAGATGCCAGCTTTTTGTTACGCATTCTCAATTCAGTTTGTACCGGTTATTTGTGGCAATAGGCTAATAAAATCATCAGAAGCAATACGGATATCCCCAAAAAACTGATCTGCCGTTTGTTGCAGCTGCAAATTTAATAAAAGTAAACAATTTTGAAAGTGTAAATAGTACGTATAAGAAAACGAGTCTAAAATGAGTTTTGCCCACACTCACCCTTTGGTTCCTGTAGGGGAAAGTCCT
>JBBQUX010000036.1:0-28455 GCA_038212135.1 Bacteroidales bacterium
AGGTCTTTCTCCATCGCCGCTTTTATCGAATGAATGGCGCGCAGGTCTTTCACTATCTCCACCACTTCCATATGAACGACGCGGAGGTCTTTCACCTTCACCAGATTTATCAATCGAACGGCGCGCAGGTCTTTCTCCATCGCCGCTTTTATCGAATGAACGGCGCGCAGGTCTTTCACTATCTCCACCACTTCCGTAAGGACGGCGGGCAGGTCTTTCATTATCTCCGCTTTTTTCAAATGGCCTGCGTGCCGGCCTTTCACTATCATGGCTTTTGTCGAAAGTGCGACGTGCCGGTTTTTCAGCATCACTGCTTTTATTGTATGACCTTCGTGGGCTTTCGTTTTTTCCGGTACTCCGGGCACTGCTTCTGCCAGTGGATGAAGGTCTGCCGCTCGGTGCGGATGAACTTCTTTTAGGCCGGGAATCACTGCTTTTCGGGGCTCCCGTGCCCGGCCTGCTATTGCGTTGCATAAAATTCTGATTTTTGCAAAGATAGGCATATTTGCGCCACGAATTTTATTTTTCCGAAATCGTGTGAGCGAATTTGCATTATAATATGCACATAATGTGTAACTTGTACAAATCAAGATGCCGGGATTGCAATTAATCAAATCAATGTATTTTTTATTTTAACTATTCTGTGGTTTTTAACCAAATATTTGCTATATTTGTATTTCATCTGAAAAAGTTCTTTCATTTCTACAAAGGAGGGTTTATGAAACTCATTAAAGAGCGAATCATCACAATCGGGCATTTTGCCTGGTCGAGGGCATTGCTGCTGCAGATCATATTGCAGGATAGCGGTATTGAATGTTTTATTGTTTCCAAGGACACTGTGCTTCCCCATGGATATGCTGACCTTCGGGTAAAGGAGAAGGATCTGGCAAATGCCCTTAAAATAATTAAGATTTCGTCGCATGATACCGGAAGTGCCAAGGAGAATGCAATTAATAGAATGAGGGTAGTAAGGAGGATATTGGTGCCTGTTGATTTTTCGGATATATCGTTTAATGCATGCCGGTTTGCGGTTAGCCTTGCAGCTAAATTTAAAGCCGAAGTAAAGCTGGTACACGTTTTCTACAACCCGGCCATTGATGTTTCGCCATATGCTGATCACTACTCTTACCAGATCAAATTGGTTGAAAGCCTTCGTGAGATTGAAAAAAGTGCCCGCGAAAACATGCTCAAACTTGAACACAAACTAAAAATGTGGTGCATAAAGGAGAATTTTGCACAAATACGCATTTCGACAAAGTTGATTAACGGGTTCAGTACGGATGAAATACTTGAATACTCCAAAAAATATCGTCCGGCTGTTGTAATCATGGGAACGCGCGGACTTACCCGCGACAATTACAAGGCTTTCGGGCGGGTGGTGAGTAAGGTTATTGAAAACGGTACAGTTCCGGTGTTAGCCCTTCCGGTTGGCACCGCTAAAACAATAAATGAAATAAATGCAGTATTGTATGCCACCGATTTTGACCCTTCGGATTATTCGGCTCTGAACAGGCTCATACAGATGCTGACCCCTTTCAATATTAAAATTCATTGTATACACATAAGCCTGGTAGAGAAAAAACCCTGGGATACAGTAAAACTTGACGAACTGAAAGCGCATCTGTTAAATGAGTACAAGGGGATTGATATCACTTTCGATAATATTGTCAGTGATAATCTTGTAAACGGCCTCGAAACCTACATCAGGGACAACAAAATAGAAGCCCTGGCAGTAACCACACATAAGCGAAACCTTTTGGAGAAAATCTTTATCCCGAGTATTTCGCGCAAAATATATAGCGAAACCGGTAAACCGCTACTGGTGTTCCATGCAGGGGAATAAAAGCTGGGTTTTCAGTCACAATACTTCGTTAACTTTTGCATTGGACTGAAAATCAAAATAGGTATGAAAACAGTTTATTCATATCCAAATGATTAAAAATTTGTTATTTACGTCTTTGTGTGAGGCAAAAAAAATAACAGACTATTGCAGTCACTTTCTGATTCAATATACCAACTGTCATGAACGAAGGAAGAAATTGCATTATTTAAGGCAAATGAAAATAGTGTTTTGGAATCAGATTCCTTCATTTCTCTTAAGCATATAAAATACAGTGTGTTGTAGCATATGTCTTTTTATGATAATAAAAAATGTTCTCCTTATAATCTTCAAAAATATTCTACATTGGAATAAATTAGTACTTTAGCAAACTTGCAGGCTTAGCTATGGGCATTCCGATATAAGCTTCTGATAACCAATCCGATTTACAACCGATAATCCAAATCCATGAAAGCAAAATTACTTCTGCTGGTATCCTTTTTTTTCTTTTCAGTATACACCTTTTCACAGGAAAGAGAATATGAATTTGAGAAAGATACCGTAAAATTTACCCGCGAAATGCTTCCTGCCAAATATGTAGTTGATACCCGTATTGACAATATGGGTTACTGGAGAAAAATGGCCGAAGCCGGTCTTGTGCCGGTTGCACCTCTGGCACCTGCCCCGATACCTGTTTATAAAACAAGTAAAATTGTTGCTAAAGGAATGGCTATCGGGAACTCACCCGATGTGCCTGTTACAAATACCAATTCGACACAGAGTGAAAATTCGGTATTCATTTCGCCCGATAATGCGGCTGTACTTTTAAATTCAAATAATTCCACCCCGCAGCCCAGTACCGGTACAGTATATGGAGCTGACGCATTGTATTCTTCTGACAGTGCTGCAACCTGGGAGGGTACAATTCAGGGGCCAGCCGGCGGCAACAGTGGCGACCCTACAACCTGCATTAATGATAATGGCAGGTGGTTTGTCGGATATATCAACAGTGCAAGCGGTCAAAGTGTTGCTTACAGCGATAACCAGGGAACTTCATGGACAGCCAAGGTTGTAGCTCCTGCTCCTTCGGGATTTGGCAATATGCTGGATAAAAACCATATGTGGATTGATAATAGTGCGACGAGCAATTATAACGGCTATCTGTATAATGCCTGGACAACCTTCGGAGGTAACAATGATGGGGAAATTGGCGTATCGAGCAGTATCGATGACGGTTTAACATGGAAACCTGTTGTTCATGTGAGCTCAGCTGCTAATGCAGGAAGCCATAACCAGGGTGTAAATATCAAAACAGGACCTAACGGAGAAGTTTATGTGGTATGGGCTATATACGACAGTTGGCCTTCGGACGAAAAGGCTATTGCAATGGCCCGTTCGCTGGATGGCGGGCAAACCTGGCTGCCGGCGGTAAGAATAATCAATAATCTGAAGGGAATCCGCAACCATGCTGTAACGCAGAATATGCGGGTAAATTCATTTCCTAGTGTGGCAGTTGATATCAGCAACGGCTCCCGCCGGGGAAATATTTATGTGGTTTGGACCAATGTTAATACACCCGGAGTAAATACAGGCCAGGGTGTAGAAGTTTATCTTATAAAATCAACTAACCAGGGCCTTACATGGTCCGCACCTGTAAAAGTAAATACCGACCCGCTGGGAACCAACAAACAGCATTACCTGCCTTGGATCACCTGCGATCCTTCGAACGGGGACATTGCTGTTGTTTTCTACGATAACCGCAATGTATCGTCTGCTCAGGCCGAAGCCTGGTGTTCAGTTTCAGTTGATGGTGCCGAAACATTTACCGATTTTGCAGTAAGCGATGTGGCTTTTACTCCATCACCTATCGCAGGACTAGCCGACGGTTATATGGGTGATTATCTTGCAATCGCTGCACAGGATGGTGTTGTTTATCCCTGTTGGACTGACACCCGGACAGGTTACGCAATGACTTATGTATCGCCCTTTCTACTTACCCCGGCTATGAACCAGGCTTTTGTTACCTACCAGAGTCACGGGATTAACGATGGTGCAAGCGGTAACGGCAACGGAACCCCCGACTTTGGAGAAAATGTTCTGCTTACACTTTCAGTTAAAAATATTGGCGACAAGGCCGATACCAATGTAATGGTGACTGTTAATTGTGATTCACCTTTTGTTATCATGGCAGACAGTACCGAATTTTACGGAAATTTTACCGCTGGTGAGATAAAAAGCATTACCGATGGTTTCGCATTCCATATTTCCGATTCTGTAGCCAATGGTACTGAGTTGGTTTTCAACGTAAAAGCTGTGAATAACCTCGATAGTGTTAATTATAGTTATTTCACTATGAATGCCTTTGCTCCTGAACTTACCATTACTAATATTACGGTTAATGATCCTTTGGGCAATAACAATCATTACCTCGATCCGGGCGAAACTGCGGAAATTGTGATTAAATACTGGAATAACAGTCAGTTTGAGGCTACAAATCCTATTAGCCAGTTGGTTTGTGCCCAGTCATTCGTAACCGTATTAACTCCCAATGTTAATCTTGCATCAATTGTATCAGGTCAAACCGATAGTGCAGTATTCCAGGTTTCGGTTGCCGGTGTTCCATTCGGATCAGCTGCGCAATTTACCAATAAAATTGATTACTCATTCCAGAGTACGCAGAATTCGTTCCTCGAAACCATAGGCCTTATTGTTGAAGACTGGGAAACCGGCACAATGACAAAATTCCCATGGACTTTCAGTGGCACCAATACCTGGGAACTCGATAATGCAAATATGTGGGAAGGCAACTTTTCAGCCCGCACAAAAACTATTTTGAATAACCAAACAGCATCGCTAAACATCACCTACAAGGTTATGTATGATGATAGTATTTCATTTTACAGGAAAGTTTCGTCAGAGTTATTCCATGATGTACTGACTTTTTATATTGATAATATACGTGTTGGCCAGTGGTCAGGCAACCCAAACTGGAAACGCTTTGTGTATCCGGTAACAGCCGGAGAACATTCTTTCCGCTGGGAATATTCGAAAGATGCAACCACCAGCGTGGGGCAAGATGCTGCCTGGGTCGATTTTATTGTTTTCCCACCCGAAACAAAAACCATGGCCTTTGCAGGCAATAATACAAATTCCTGCGAAAACCAGCCGGTTCAGATGAACGCCACAGCCACCAATTACCAGTCGTTACTTTGGTCAACTTCGGGATCAGGAACATTCAGTGTTGCCACCATTCTAAATCCTGTTTATACACCAAGTGCCTCAGATGTTGCAGCAGGCAGCGTTACGCTTACTTTAACGGTAACAGGTTTATCGTACAAAGAAACTTCACAAAGTAGCTTTGTTCTCACTTTTAACAATAAAGCAACAGTTTTTATTGGGTCGGATGCATCCGTTTGCGAAGGTTCCTCGGTCAGCCTGAATGAAACAACAGCTACATTCTATTCTACGTTAAACTGGAGTACATCGGGAGATGGCTCGTTCAGCGATCCAACAATACTTTCACCGCAATATACTCCGGGAATTGCAGACATTGCCTCCGGTTTAGCCTCACTTTACCTGACTGCAAATACAGGCAACGCCTGTGGGTCAGCAGTTGATAATTTGCTTCTTACAGTTAATAAAAAACCGACTGCTGCCATTACCATTGCTAATGAAATATGTAGTGGCGACAGTACGCAACTTAGTTTTACCATGAGCGGTGCGGCTCCTTTCAATGTTGATTTTGTTAGCGGCGAATCCTTTATTATTCCTGCTTCGTCGTGGGAAGCATGGGTTAAACCTTCATCCAGCATAAATTATACGATTCAAAGCGTTACGGATGCGAATGGATGTATAAATACGCAAGCCACTTCTGCATCAATCATGGTTAAACCTTCGCCAATTTTAAATATGACTGCTGATACTATACTTTGCGGCAATCTGACACTTAACCTCAGTGCAAATGCACAGGGTGCGGTTTCGTACATCTGGGCTCCGGGAAATGCAACAACTCCGACCATCAGCATCGATACTTTAGGATACGGACTTTCAACTCGCAATTTTACTGTGGTCGCAACGGGAACGAATGGCTGTACAACAACAGCCAAAAGCACCGTAAACTTTAAAAACTGTACAGGAATTGAAGAAATGGTTGGTAACGTAAAGTTCAGCCTATATCCCAACCCAAATAATGGGCAATTCGCCGTTGATTTTAAAAGCAACAGTCGTGAAGAAGTTGATATGAAAGTTGTAAGTGCATCAGGAGCAGTTGTTTATACGCTGAACAAACTGGCTGTCAGCGGCAATCTGATCAAGGAATTCGATTTACGGAACCTGGTAAAGGGAACCTATTTACTCGTTCTTGAAAATAATACTATGCAGATTACGAGGCAGTTGATTATTGCGAAATAAGGTTCATTTATATAATAAAATCACTACAAAAAACAGAGTGTTTTTTTTGAGAATGTTGCGCTCTCGCCCCAGGGTTCAGGATTCAAACCTCTTTTAGTCCGCAATTTGAATTAATTGACCAGTATCTCCTTTTATTAAGGGGTGCAGATCGATTATACATTTATCTGGTTTTTTTTGTTTTGAATCATCAATCGTGAATGTTAAGCCCTAATAAATCAACAAGCAGAGTAAAAGTTTAACCTCTACAACTCCTTGAACCCTGATCTCCAAATCTATCTTGCCCCTTTCCAGGGAATAACCGGAGTAACTTTCCGTTCGGTATATACAAAGCATTTTAAAGGTGTTGATAAGCTGTTTACTCCTTTTTTCACCACCATTCAGCACAGCTATAAACTCCCGCCCCGCAAACTGGCCGAACTGGGAAATCCTTTTGAGAATGGAATACTTGTTGTACCCCAGATTCTTAGTAAAGATGCGGACGAAATTATCCGTTTTGCAGATTTCTGCGAAAAACTTGGTTTCACAGAAATAAACTGGAACCTCGGTTGTCCGTATCCGCAGGTTGCAAATAAAAAGAGGGGTTCGGGAATGCTGCCCTATCCGCTTATGATTGACGATATACTTGAAAGAATTATGGCCGTGACACAAATACGGGTTTCGGTAAAATGCAGGCTTGGCTACGTATCAAAGGAAGAGATTTTTAAACTTATACCGGTTTTCAATAAGCATAGCATTTCTGAATTAACCATTCATGCCCGCATTGGCAAACAGCTATATTCAGGGGAACCAGATCAGGAAATATTCGAAAAAGCAAACTCACTCCTCACCCTTCCTGTGGTTTATAACGGGGATATTTTCTCTGTTGATGCTTTCCGGAATGTAGATCAGAAATTTCCGGCAGTCTCTTCATGGATGATAGGTCGTGGCTTACTCTATGATCCATTTCTGCCAGCAGATATCAAAGGCTTTGATGTTGTGAAAGACCGTAAAACCTATATTCAAAAATTTATCAATGATCTTTATTTTGCTTACCGCAAACAGATGAACGATAACCTATCGGCTATTAGTGTTCTGAAAGAGTATTGGTCTTATCTGTCTATGTCATTCAATGATCCTCATAAAGTTTTTAAGATAGTGAAAAAGGTGAAAAGCTTTGATGAATATGAAGAGGCGGTTTCAAAGGTATTTAAGGAATATGAATGGACAGGATTTTCAGAAATAACTACTTTGACTAATCGAAATAGCACTGATTCTTATTGTAAACAAGCCGATACTCATATTATTTTATGAAAAATTATAGAAAAACCAGGTAAATAATCTCCAGGTAAATAATAAAAATTTATTTCCAGAAATTTTAAGCTTTCAATTAACGAATAATCACTTTGATAATTCTTTCCCGATTCTCAGCTTTTATCCGGCAATAATACAAACCAGATGGAAGCTTCCTCTCTGAATAAAGGTTTAAATGATTATTTCCAGAATTACATTCCTTATCAACCACATTTAACACAACCATCCCTAATTGGTTTAATACCTCAATAATAACTCTCGACTTTTCTTTAAGTGTAAAATTCAGAACAGCTTGATCGCAAACGGGATTCGGGAACAAAGAAAAATCATTTTCTTTAACTTCATCATCCACATTAAGAGTTCTGCATGATTCCTTAAGCATTGGCATATATGAGCACTCCAGAGCATTTTCATAAAAATAAAGTATAGCAAATGGTTTGGCTAGATAGCTGCAAATACTCTCAATTGCACATGTTTTCAATATGTAATTACTATAAATTTCTAAGGACTTAATTGACTCTGGTGAAATACTGTCTAAGCCGGCTAAACTGATTAAATGGCTATTATCGCGAATAATAATAGAACCGTTTACAGTTTTTAATTTACTAAGTTCGTTAAAATCAAAAAGCGAAGAACAATTACTAACTTCAAAATCGCCATCAATTTTTGTTAAATTATGCAAGCCAGTCAAAGATGTAAGATTTTCATTACCAATTAAATGCATGCCACTAACGGATGATATGTTGTAAAGTGCTGATATATCATTTAAACTATCATTTGTAGATATATAAAGACGTCCATTAATTGCCTTACAATTTTCAAGACCTGATAAAGAAAACATGGAAGGGTTCTCTATTATATTTAAGGCTCCAACAGTATCTAATTTCATGAAACCTGATAGACTATTAAGCGCAACATTGTCATTGATATCAAAATAACCACCAATAAAATTCAATTTGTTAAATCCTGAAATACTGGTAAGTGTATAATTGTCACTGATCTCAAGATCACCTGTAATAGAAGATAAATTGCTAAATCCGGAGAGAGAGTTTAAATTTCTATTGTATTTAATTCTTACTGTACCACTAATATTTACCAATTTTGCAAACCCTGAGAGAGAATTCAGATTTTCATTACTAGAGATTACAAGAAATCCTAAAGAATCAAGATTATTTAGAGTAATTAAGTCGGCAAGATTTTGATTGCCATCAATAATTAATCCTCCTTTTATAATACTCAAATTATCGAGCCCTGAAAAAGTTGAAAGATTACCATTAGACCTACAATAAAATGATCCCCCAATAAACGCCAATTTATTCATCCCTTGAAAATCAGGTAACCTTGTCATGGTTAAATCAAGCTCGCTTCCAATAGAGGTCAGGTTATCAAGGCCAATCAGACTTATTAGCGAATTATCGCTTTCAATCCTTAGATGTCCGGGAATCGTTGTCACTTTTTCAAGTCCTGCAAGACTAGTCAACTGATTGTCACTAAATTTAACACTGCCGCCTATTGATGTTAAATTATTAAGTCCCACTATACTTTTGAGAGAATGGTTATCGGTAATAATCAGATCATTACCAATTGATGTCAGGTGATCAAGCCCAGTCAAATTTATAAGTTGATCATTATTATGTATAGTTAAATTTCCACCAACATAAACCAGATTATTCAGTCCTACCAGGTTATTCAGAGAAGTAGTAGTTCCATATGAGGAATTACCTATTTCGAGGTTACCGTTAATTGAGGTCAAAACACTTAATCCATTAAGATTAGTGATAGTAACGACACCTTCAATTTTGACATTTCCATCAATTTCAGTGCACCCTGGATAACTAAAATGAAAATTATCAATTTGGGCTTGGGTTGAAAATGAAATACCCTCAGGGAAACACCCTTGGGCAAGTAATAAGTCCATTTGAAAGATGAGTATTAGAATAATGAGAGAATTTTTCATACTACCTAATTTTACAACATATATTGCTATACAAAAATTTCAATTTTGTAAAATTAAAAAAAAGGCAATATCGCATTCAAAATAATAAGAAAAAATATTTGATGTAACGATTCTATTGAAGTGATCTCAAAACGATAAAGCCTAACCCTCCATTAATAATACCTGGATTACTACTGGAAGTAAATGATAAACCCTGCCATTGCCGCAGGGTTTAAGTAACTTCTTTATTTATTCTCTCCCGCTCTCCATCTCTCCCAATCGCCCCTTCAACTCGTTTCCCCGTCTTCTAAATCCCTCGTCTACTTAGTATCGTATGCCCATTTCAGATAAGTTGATCCCCAGGTGAATCCACCGCCAAATGCTGCCAGGATTATATTATCGCCTTTATGCAGTTTCGATTCCCATTCCCACAAACAAAGTGGAATAGTTGCCGAGGTGGTATTGCCGTATTTTTCAATATTGATCATTACTTTTTCTCTCTCCAGACCCATCCGGTTAGCAACAGCATCAATAATACGCATATTAGCCTGGTGAGGAACCAGCCATGCCAGGTCTTCTGATTTCAGGTTATGTTTTTCCATCATCTCCACCGATATATCAGCCATTTTCGAAACGGCCCATTTGAAAACCGTTTGCCCGTCCTGATATATATAATGTTCCTTATTATCAACAGTTTCGTGAGTGGCCGGGCGCTGCGATCCGCCTGCCTTCATATATAAATGGTGACGGCCAACACCGTTTGTTTTGAATATTGAATCTATAATTCCAACTTCTTCAGTAGTAGGCTCAAGCATAACGGCAGCAGCAGCATCACCGAAAAGCGGACAAACTGCCCTATCTGTATAATCAGTAATGGCCGACATTTTATCTGTGCCAACAACAATAACTTTTTTATTTGTTCCTGATTCAACAAATTTTTGAGCAACAGTCAATGCGAAGAGGAAACTGGAGCAAGCAGCATTCATATCATAACTGAAAGCATTTGTGATTCCGCATTTATCGCTTATAATGTTGGCTGTTGCCGGAAACATCATATCAGGGGTAACCGTGGCACAAATTACCAGGTCAACATCTTCAGGATTGGTGTTTGTTTTGGCAAGAAGCAATTTTACAGCCTCTGCGCCCATATCTGATGAAGCCAGGCCTTCGCCTTTTAAAATATGCCGCTCACGTATTCCGATACGGGTCATAATCCACTCGTCGGTGGTATCCACCATGCGGCTTAATTCTTCATTGTTAAGTATGTATTCGGGGGCATATCCTGCAACTCCGGTAATGGCGGCTCTTATTTTTGTCATAAAATTTATTTACTGGTTGCTAATAAGTAGTTTTTACAAACGTTGTTAACAATTTTCCGGATAGGAATCCCGCTCTTAGCTATGCAGGTCCGGGAGTTTTTACTCTATTATAAAACCTCCGTTAAGGTTTAAAAGAGCATGTTTTATTTTGGAAGCGATTTTTGCCTTGTACACATCGCGACCCAGTAATACCATATTTTTAATAGCGATTTCATTCGAAATGCCATGACCCATGATTACAGCACCGTTGATACCAAGGATCGGGGTTCCTCCATAATTTTCATAATTCAGCCTGCTGAAATAATCATCGAGCAGATTACGTTTTGCCATAATGCGGTAAAAGGATTCAACGAGTTTAAGGATTATATTTCCGGTGAACCCGTCGCAAACAATTACATCAGCTTTGTTTCTCAAAAAATCACGGCTTTCGATATTCCCGGTAAAATTGAAGTCTTTCGAATCCTTCATCAAGTGGTATGCTGCCTGTGTGTTCAGATTTCCTTTCTCCTCTTCATGTCCGATGTTGAGTAATGCCACCCTTGGATTTTCGACACCATAAACGTTTTTTACATATATGGAACCGATCAGGCCTAACTGGTAGAAAACATCAGGTTTAGCATCGGGGTTAGTGCCTACGTCGACCAGCAAACTGTAACCGCCGTCTTCCTGCGGAATAATCGCCGATGTACATGGCCTTACTATGCCCTGAATGGTATTTACACTGAAAATGGAACCTACAAGCATTGCCCCGCTGTTTCCGGCGGAAGCAAATGAGTCTATTTTCCTGTGCTTCAGAAGATGGAAGCCTATACTTATGCTTGACTCAGGTTTCCGGGCCAGTGCTTTGGTAGGGTGTTCGCCCATTTCAATAACATCAGGGGCATTTACAATTTCGAACAATCCGGCATCGCATCCGCGTTCGAGCAATAATGAACGAACTACAGACTCCTGACCTATCAAAACGATTTTATCGTCGCGCGATAGTTCCTTAGCTGCAAGAATGGCTCCATCAACTGCAGCCACCGGCGCGAAATCGCCGCCCATTACATCCAACCCGATTCTCATTGAAAGAATCTTTTACTGAACATGTATTGCCGTGAAACTGGCAAAATTAAGCTGTAGTGTTTTTTTCAATAGCCAGACGGCCTTTATAATAACCACATTCAGGGCATACCCTGTGATAAAGTACCGAAGAGCTACAGTTGGAGCAAATAATGAAGGTCGGGGCTTCAAGTTTATAATGTGTTCTGCGTTTTGCCGTTCTGGTTTTCGAGAACCTGTGTTTTGGATTTGGCATTGTTTTATGTATTTATTGTTAATTCAAATTTTATTGATCAGGATTGAGTTTTTTCAGTGCTTCCCACCGGGGGTCAGTAGTTTCGCTTACTGATAATGAATTGAGCCTTTGAAGCATATCAGAATCACAGGTACTGTTGCCATGCTCATCGTCAGGATGCAACAGCTGAAAGGGAAGCGCCAGGTGGATAAACTCATAAAAGTATGATGATAAGTCAAACTGGTACTCTGTTTCAGGGATAATAACTACATCTTCGCTTTCTTCCATGTATTCAGCACCTAATTTAACTATCAGTTTCTCCGTCTGTAAAAGCGGAAAATAAAATTCATCAGTGCATCTATCGCATGTAACCAGCACTTTACCCACGAGTGTGATGGTAAAGACCATCATCCGTTCCAGCTTTTCGAGAACAACGGAAATGTGGACCTGCCCGTGCTGAATTTGCGAAAACTCAAAATGTTCAAAGAACGTATCATTCACCTCAAACTCAAACTGATGATTTCCAGGCTCAAGCCCAACGAACTGAATATTGTATTCTTTGAGGCGGTTCACTGTAATCAGTATTAAATTGAGGGGCGCAAAATTACAAAATCCTATTTTAAATAACAAACACTTGTTTTGCAGATATTTATTCGCACCAAACCTCACTAAATACTGGTATCATATCGTGAAATTACAGTTTCCTGTTTATTTCTGCTGATTAAATTCCTGTTATTTTCTTCCGAAATCGGCAGGAATTTCGCCCCATGCCTTGGTTTCCCATTTCAAAATTTGGGTATCGGTCCTGTTGTTATGCAACCATTCAGTCGCCCGGTCAATCAGGTCGAAAAGTTCTTTGTTTTTATCGTTCTTAGTAAGTCTGGTTCCTGCTTTTTTTGTTTTTACCCAGGCAATGGCATTGCGCGAATCACTGTATATGGGTAATGACAAATTATTTTGCTTCAGATAAGCCAGCCCTGTGACGATTGCCAGGAATTCCCCTATATTATTCGTCCCCTGAGGGAAAGGTCCGCGGTGAAATATTTCCTGCCCGTTTATCAAGCTTACACCGCGATATTCGAGTACACCCGGATTGCCGCTACAGGCTGCATCCACACATATAGCCTGCTTAAGCGGTTCTCCGTATAGTTTTCGCAACTCGCTACTGGCCGGAGCTTTTTCAGCTTTTCCGAAATAACTCCAGGGACTGCCGACCATTGCTGATTTAGCTTCTTCGAGGGTGGCAAAGCTTTTGTACCTGGCAGCTGCATAACCATCCACCTGCTTTTTGCATTTATCCCACGAATCGAAAATGCCCGTTTGATGGCCTTCCCATACAACATAATATTTATTCTTGGTCTTTTTCATTGGATGTTGCAAAAGTACAGGTTTTTGTTTTAATTAAATCGAGGCTGTAACTCTGAAACCTTGAAGCTCTGTAACCTCCGTATTTATATACCTTGAGCTGAACTATAAAAGTTATATCTATAGCTTTGTCCTTCTCCTTAAATCTATTACAAATCCATCTTTCTATCAACAAATTGGCTTTAAGTAAAGCATAACACCGTAATTTCGCTTTCAAAAATCAGTTAAATGGACAATTTTATTGCACATAACCCCACCAGTCTTCATTTTGGAAAAGGGGTAATTGAAACAATTGGTAAAACAGTGAAGCCTTTCGGCAGAAGGATCTGTAAAACGCTCGGGGCTATATGACCGTATTGTTGCTCAGCTTAACCAGGCAGGGGCAACCATTTTTGAGTACGACGGAATTCAACCCAATCCATTGGTTGATGATGTTGATAAAGCCGCAGCCATTGGACGCGAAAATGAAGTGGATTATATCGTGGCAGTTGGTGGAGGAAGCGTGATTGATTCGGCAAAAATTATTTCTATCACTATTCCTGTGAATCATACAGCCTGGAAATTTTACGAATACAAAGCCAAACCTGTAAAAGCCATTCCTCTGGTTGCCGTACTAACCCTTGCAGCTACAGGAACCGAAATGAACCCGTTTGCCGTGCTGCAGAATCGCGAAACCGGCCGTAAGGATGGATATGGTTCACCCTTATGCTTCCCGGTACATTCGTTTCTCGATCCCGAAGTTACCTACACGGTGCCTGCTGATTATACCGCTTACGGCATTGCCGATCTTATTGCACATTGCTTTGAAAATTATTTCGGGAAAGGCGATTGTAGCCTCAGCGACCGGTTTATCACCTCAATTATTGCCGATGCCATGGAATGGGGACCAAAACTGATGAAAAACCTGCATGGGTACGATGAGCGCGCTGCCATTATGTACGATGCCACCATGGCACTCAACCTGATGACCGGCTATGGTAAGTCGGGTGGCGACTGGGGCGTGCATGGCATGGGGCATATACTTTCGCTGCTGCACGGAGTTCCGCACGGTGCTTCACTGTCCATCATTTTCCCGGCATGGATGAAGCTTTTACATGAACGTGCAGGACACCAGATAGCGAAACTGGGAGCCGACTTGTTTGGAAACGCGGATGTGGATTTAACCATAGCACGTTTCGAAGAGTTTTTTGCAAAGATTGGTTCACCGGTGCGCTTGTCGCAGGTAGGAATCGGGGAGGATAAATTTGAAGAAATCATACAACTGATGATCCGCAATAAGGCTGAAGGAAGCAACTACAAAATGAAGCAAGAAGATTACAGGAAGATTATGGAGTTTGCAAAGTAAAACTCATGCCTTATTTACGGGGTGACCCGGAGTCACCCCGTAAATACATTTCAAAATAACCCGGCCATTAAGCCAGGGTTTTTTATTGTTGAAACAAAGGTTATTCCTCCTCTTTCCTTATGCCTTATTTACGGGGTGACCCGAAGTCACCCCGTAAATACAAAAAAACCCGGCCATTAAGCCAGGGTTTTTTATTGTTAAACAGCAGTTATAAAGGTTATTCTTCCTCTTTTTCCTGCTCCTCGTAAGCTTTAAGTAAGGCGGTCTGTACATCGGGCGGAACCTGGGTGTATTCGCCAAATGCGAGGGTGTATGTACCACTACCTGAAGTGAGGGAGCTAAGAGCTGTGGAGTAACGGTTCATTTCGGCAAGAGGAACTTTTGCCTTTATTATCTGGTAGGTTCCTTCGCTGTCCATCCCCATAATAATGGCGCGGCGTCCTTGCAGGTCGGTCATAACATCACCCATACGCTCGGCGGGAACCATTACTTCAACATCATAAATAGGTTCAAGAATTTTAGGGCCGGCATTTTTAAACGCTTCCTTGAAAGCATTACGTCCTGCCAGTTTGAAAGCAAGTTCGTTTGAGTCGACAGGGTGCATTTTACCGTCGTAAACATTTACAACGATATCGCGGGCGTAAGAACCTGTAAGCGGACCTTCTTCGATCTTTTCCATAATCCCTTTGAGAATTGCCGGCAGGAAACGTGCATCGATGGATCCGCCAACAATACAACTGTTATATACTAGTTTTCCGCCCCAGGGAAGTGTCTGTTCGTCAGTGCCACGAACCGGGAACTCGCTCTGGAACTTCATTCCTTCAGTAAATGGCTCAACAAGCATATGTACTTCACCAAACTGACCGGCACCACCCGATTGTTTTTTATGGCGATACATGGCCTTGGCTGATTTGGTGATGGTTTCGCGGTAAGGAATTTTAGGTGCTATGTATTCGACAGGAATTTTATCGAGGTGTTCGAGGTACCATTTGGCAATATTCAGGTGAAGTTCGCCCTGGCCTTTTACAATAATTTGTTTCAGCTCTTTCGAATACTCGATCAGCAGAGTTTGATCCACTTTGTGCATTTCGTTGAGACGGGCACCCAGTTTTTCGTCATCGGTTGAATTTTTAGGCTTGATAGCCATGCTGATTTTAGGAGCCGGAAAATTGATTGGAACAATTTTATCATCGGCATTTTTGGCTGAATTCAAGGTATCACCGGTACGGGTGTTTTTTAGTTTGATGGTTGCTGCAATATCGCCGGCGCAAACTTTTTCAACTTTCTCGCGTTTTTTACCGGCAATAAGTAAAATTTGCGAAATACGCTCTTTACCCTGGTTTGAGCTGTTAACCAGGTCCATTGCTTCGGTAACTTCGCCGCCAAATACCTTGAAAAAGGCAATTTCGCCAAGGTGCTCTTCAACGGCAACTTTCACTACCTGTAGTGAGGTTGGGTCAGCCGAATTACATTTCAGTTCTTTGCCGCTTGTGGTAAGTATCGCTGGCATTTCATCCGGAGCCGGAGCCGAGGAACATATAAATTCCAGTAAACGACCGATTCCTTTATTATGCTTTCCTGATATGCACAAAACCGGAAACAAACCACGGGCAATGATACCTGCTTTCAGGCCTTTTTCGAGTTGTTCCTCGGTAAGTGTTCCGCTTTCGAAAAATGCTTCCATAAGCGACTCATCGCTTTCGGCTGCTTTTTCGATTAATGCATTGTGGAGGTTTTCGGCTTTTGCCATTTCGCCTGCTGGGATATCGAGAATTTCAGGTTTCCCACCGGCATCGGGGTATTTCAGCATTTTCATCTGTAAAACATCGATCACAGAATTAAAACTATGTCCTTCATTAACAGGATATTGAACCGGTGTTACATTTCCACCAAATTGAGTTTTAAGCTGACGAAGAGTTTCTTCGAAATTGGCTTTTTCGTGCTCCAGTTGGTTTACGGCAAATATTACCGGTGTATTGCTTTTGTTGGTTTGTCTCCAGGTAATTTCAGTCCCGACTTCCACGCCGTTCTGAGCATTAACCATCATTATAGCTGTATCAGCAACACGAAGGGCAGCAACTACTTCACCAATAAAATCATCGAAACCGGGTGTGTCAAGTAAATTTATTTTTTTGCCTTTGTACTCAACATACATTAATGTTGTGCTAACGGAATTCCCTCTTTCCAGCTCTATCTCCCGATAATCGGAAACGGTATTTTTATCTTCTATTGATCCGCGGCGGGTTAATGATCCGCCTTCGAAAAGCATGGCTTCGGATGCAGTGGTCTTGCCTGATTTGGCTCCACCAATAAGTGCAATATTTCTAACTTCGTTTGTCTTGTAAACCTTCATTGTTACTATGAGTTTATTATGATTGAAACAGTGGTTCGGAAATAAATGGGTTGCAAAGTTATAAATTGTAATAACATATCCTACTGTTCTTGCAAAAGAGGTTTATGTATAGTTTTAACCGGATATATAATAATGAATAACAACCCTTTATATCTGAGTTTTATTGCTGAACAGTAAAAAAGAATGAGCGTATGAGTGAGCTAAACTGTGCCTTTAAACTTTTGAAATTGAAGTCACTTTGCGGTTGGAGTATTCGCACCTTAACCACAATTCGGCCTTACGCAACCAAACGGATGCGATGGCAATAATTATGCGTGGCCATATCAGCCAGTGAATAGCATACCCCAGAGTAAGGAACAGCAGCGGATCTTCGAGTTGCGAATGCGAAAGCGAAACATGATGGTTAAGCAAATCGGCATCCTCGCGGTTCATTTTGCCCTTTTCTGATTCGTCGATCATAATGGCAGAGCCGTATGCAAGCCCGATAAGGTTGGCAACCACCCAGGACAAGGTTGTACTGCGCGGCAACCCCATAATTTTTATAAAAGGCGACAAGGGTTTTTCAATTGCACTGATCCAGCCGAATTCATCCATAATGCGCTGAAAAACCAACAGGATATTTACCAGGATCAGGATTTTCAGTATTGTGATTGAAATAGAACTCAGCCAATGCATAAACTCAATGCTGAATTCCTGGTGGGAACTGGTTAATGTTACAACCTCCGGACTAATTTTTCCAGGTATAATCAGATTAAGCATAGCACCAATAACAAAACTTCCGGTAATCCTGAGTAACAGCATACGAATTGCAGATGAGCCTGTGCGTTTCATTACTGCTGTTTCGATAAGAAAACCATGCGAAACCAGGCACATGGTTGCGAGAATAATGCCTTCGCGCATCGGAAGTTGCAGCATTGTAAGCACAGCAACCACAGAGTAAATATTTGTAAAAATGCTGGTAACAAGAACTATAGCTGAAATTCCCGGCAATCCAAAATACCTGAAAAGCGGCCCCGTGTATTGAGCCATCAGGGTTAGTACACCGAAATAGCCGAGCAGCATTACCCCGAAGGAAACCGGAACAGTTATTTTAATCAGCCACCAGGCGGTTTTCATGCCTTTGGGGAAGGCAGAAGTTACGCATCGTTGAAGTCTTTGGATAGTGCTTTGTTGTTCCAATTGCAGCCGGGTAAGATTTATGGAGGCAAAGGTACATTTTCTATTGTGGCAGAAAAGAGGTTCTATTAAAATGAAAATCACATATATAGTGCGTATTAGAAAACGGGTCTAAAATGAGTTCTGCCCACGCGAACCCCTTTGCTTCGGCTCTGCTCAGCAGCCGGAAAGGGAAAGTCTTCGCGCACAGAAGATTGAGTTTTGCCTGCCAAACCTAAAGTTAAAGAAATTGAGCATTTTTACGTAAAATTATGAGTTTTCTTAGTAACACTATTTAACAAAAACCGTTAATCCGTAAAATTGAATTTTGCCGGATTAACGGTTTTTCACCGTCTGGAAGAAGGTTTATCAGAACTTCCCGAACTTCATCGAGAACCCTGCGGTAAAGCCATCCAACGGATTCGATTCAAGGCGTGTTGATTCCACGGCTGTTGTAAAGCGATAGCTACCACCAACGGATAAACGCATCCATCGTGCAATATTAAATTCAACTTCCATTCCGGGTTCGGCTATCAGGAATGGCTCCGCACTATCAACATATACCTGGGTATATTCATACGGATAGTAGTAATCGGTTAGCATACTTGTGGCAATTCCGCCGGCACCGAGAATGATCGGAAATGAAACGTGAACCGGGTATTTTGGAAAAACAATAGGCTCAATCAGAATACCTCCGTAGCCACCTGTATAACTGTAGCTTGTGTGCGTAGTCATATTTTCATCAAATGCCTCTGAGAAAAAGCCTTTCCCTGTCAGACCAATTGCTAGCCCGTGGTTAGCAATAACCGCAATAGTTCCGCCTGCACCATAGGCATCGTAACCGGCTATCTGCGAATATTCCGAATGGAAACCAAAATAAAAGCCTACCGTTTTACCAGGCTCGGTAAGTGTTTGTATTTCGGATGGATTGTAGGTTTTGGGTTTTGCAGGTTCGGCAGGCTCGGCAGTGGTTTTCTGTTTTTCCTTATGACCGAATAAGCGAAGTGTATCCTGGCTAAGTGCTGCTTTACCAAAACAGATGGTAATTATCAGAATAATGAGAGTAGTCTTTTTCATAGGTATAGGGTGTTATTAATTAATTTTCAGTGGTTTATTGGTTTTGTGAATCATGGCTCCTTCAAAAATCAAAAATCGTTGTTCCTTGTTCTTAAATCAGAAAAAGCATTCCTTTTCAACCAGAGCTACTAAAACGTGTATCTCGCCCCGAATGCAATTACGAACAAATGAATTCCAAAGTTATGGTTGTCGAAAAACTCGAAATAGGGTTTGCTTTCGAGACTGAGGGCTATAGGGTAACGCGGTATAAGGTATTCGAACGAAACAAAACCATCAACGCCCAGCTGCATGGTATTGTAGCCGTGGTAGTGATTGTAATCGTAAGGATCATTGTGGTTGTAACCGGAACTTGCTCCTCCTATATGCGCCCCGGCTCCGTAAATAAAATTGAGGTTCAGATCGTCGAACAATACCGCCGGCCGTTGTTTTTCAACCAGAAATGCAAGAGCAGTGCCATGATTCTGCGAAAGCAGCATAACTTCTCCGGCTACATTGGCATCGAATAAGCGGCGGTATGTAATTCCGCCTGCGGCTCCAAGGCGCAGACCGGCAGCCTGTTTATAATTCTGGCTGAATGCTTCGAAAGCCATGAACAAAGCAAGTATGATAAGGGTAATGGTTCTTTTCACGGGATAAATTTTTGAGGATTTTGATCAGTTGTTATGCTTTTTTTTGACGCGTATTTAGGATGAAAAGTTACAATCATGCTTATAAAAAGTTCCGGCTTTTGGATCTCTAATATTTAATCACACTTCCTGAACCGGAAATATGTGTAGTAATAACCGGGTTTCCGCGGTAGAAAATATTTCCGCTTCCCGAAATTGTTGCATTAAGTGTTTTGCTTTCTGCTGTAGTAATATTGCCACTTCCGGAGCTATTGGCAACGCAAAATTCCTGCGCCAGATCCTGTGTGCTTATATTTCCGGAACCGGAAACTGTAAACATGGTATTTTTGGCACTTCCGCTCAGCGTAATATTACCTGATCCGGAAATCGAAGCACTAAGATTTTCGCTTTCGAAATCACCCATAATACCGCCCGAACCGGAAATCTGCAGGTTAACGGTATTTGATGTAAATCCGTTGCACTCAACCATTCCCGAACCTGATAAACTGATTCCCTCCAACACAGGTGTGTACAGATATACTTCAACCGGGTAATGTTCATGAATATTGTACCAGTCTGTATAGCCAACTTTCATGGTAGTTCCGTCGGAAGTTGTGTAGATGTAAGCAAGTATGTTTGATTCAGCTTTTACAACCACCCGTGTTTCCACAGCAGGAATTATATACACATTGAAACTTCCCTGCGAAACTACCTGGCTGAATGGCTGCGAAGGACGATCGGCGGAAACTTGGTCGCGATTTCCTTCGATGCGTTCGCTGCTGCAGCCCGACAACAGCAGGATAAGCGCGATAAGGGCAAGCAGGATCACCAGGGTTATATTTATTATTGTCTGTGGTTTCTCGATGGTGTTCATGGCTATTTTTCAATTTTAATAATCTAATGACAGGAGTTTTTTGAAAAGGTTGCAGGATTCCTGAAAAAAGTTGAATTATTGGATTGTGAAGCCTGCTCCGCCAGACATCCGATATCGACGGAACGGTATCCAATAAGGTACCAAAAACGAACTGCGCAAGGATATTGTAAAAACACACAATGCCCGTAAATATTACTTCTGATTCCGAAATAGTGGTAAAAGTGTTTGCGGCCTATAATCACCTGGGAATTGACTACGCAATTACGGTCCATCGAAAAATTACCGGATTTGAATACTATACCTCAAGGGAAGAGGTTTTGAAAATTTTAGGTAAAACGATAACACCAAATCAAGGCTTTATAACAATGCTGGCGTTTCTAAGCCAAAGGTATCTCCTCGCAATACAAGGCATGAAAAAGTACAACAAATCCTGACTGTTTGCCTTGCTGTGTATTGCTAGGCACATGCCATTCGCACATACCTCTGGCTAAGAACCGCAGGCGCATTTTTATTAAGCCTAGACTTTTTATTCGCCCATTGCTTATTTTTAAAGGAGCTCATGAGACCACTTTGTTAAGTTGGTTCTTTTGTGTCATGACAAAAGAACAAGAAAAAAAACAAAAAACAGAATATAAACGTATGATTTGTTTTTCCAGCACATCAAAATAATATTTAGTCATAAAAACCACGTGTTTCAGTCGGCGATATGTTTTATCTTTGTAGCAAATAGGTAGGATGCCAAATCTTTTTTATTATTTCAGGTTGTAATGGAGCAGGGAAGACAACTGCTTCATATACTGTTTTACCTGAAATGCTTAAATGCAAAGAGTTTGTGAATGCCGACGAAATTGCAAAAGGACTATCCCCATTTCAACCCGAAAAGGTAGCCATTGAATCAGGTAGAATAATGTTGGGAAGGATTAAAGATTTACTAAAACACAATTTAGACTTTGCTTTTGAAACGACTTTACATCAAAAACATATACCAAATTAGTTCTCGAAGCTCAGGCTAAAGGCTATTTCGTAACGTTAGTGTATTTTTGGCTTAATTCAACTGAACTAGCTATTGAACGTGTAAAAGCTCGTATAAATTCGGGCGCACATGGAATACCGGAAGATGTAATTCGCCGAAGATACAAGGCGGGTGTTGAAAATTTGTCTGAATTATATATGCCGATTTGTGATTATTGGATGATTATTGTTAATTCAGAACCACCATTCCAAATTGTTGCCGAGGGGTTTAAAACAGAAAAAATTCAAATTAACAATCAATACACTTACAATCAAATCGTAAAATCATGAAGACTGCAAATATTAACGATTTGCGTTCAAAAATTTTACTGGGGATTGAATTGGCTTACAATCGTATGTTGGCAGCCAAACAAAAAGAAGATGGATACCTGGTAATTTCCAGAAAAGGCAAGATTGTTAAGGTTAAAGCCAGGGACTTGTAAAAATAGTTCAGTTAGCCTTTTTATACAGAATTACTTTATAGATTCACTACAAGTTAAACTCTGAATTGCTTCAAACCGTCACTTATTTATCACCGACAGCGATCCCGCTTTCGCCGTTACCGAAATATTTGAAGCTCCTGCTTTACCAATATCGCCCATCGCTTTCACAATTCCCTGTTTGGCATCCAGGGTTTCTTTCTTCAGCTGGTTATTGACAGAGGCAGAAATATTGAGTTTGGTTTTTGCATCGTACGTTATATCAAGCGAATAGGAAGAGGAATTTAGCCCCAGGAATACATCGGTATATTCCGATTTTACATAAATGGAACGAAAATTCCGCGAAATACTGTTTAGCTTCAACTCGCCATATTTGGTATTGAGCGTACAAGCCGATTCAAGTTCATTAATCCTGATGCGCGAAAATGAGGCATCGCCGCTAAGCGAAGTGCATGATTTTACTACAATTTTATCGCGCGAGGAGGTAAGTTCGATTGTGGCGGCTTCTTCAATTTCAATAGTTGATGAGCGGCTGATAAGGTTCAGTGTATTTACTTTTTGTAAGGTTATGTCGGAATAATTGATATTAAGTTCAGCATTATCAGCATCCTGCAGGCTTGCTGAGCCAAAATCGAGTTTCAGCTTCAGTTTGCCGCTGAAGTTCCGTGCCTGCAGATCGCCATTGGAGAGGGTGATATCGGCATTTGAACGGTGGCTGTCCATATAAATATTCCCGAATTTGTTATCAATTTTCAGCGGTGTATTATCAGGCATGTAAACGGTGTAATTAATCTGGAGGTTATTGCTGGCGTTTATCACCTGTCCGGCATAGGACACCACGTCCTTCCAGAAAGTGGTGCTGTTGTCGTAAAAAACCGTGCGGGCGCTTACATGGTTTGCCGTTGATATCATTTCGCAGTCGATGGACGACAGTATTTTCAACACCTTTGCAGCCTGCTTGCTCTGTGCCGACATATTTACTTCGATGCGCACCGAATCCTTTTCCCACGGCATAATGTTTACATTACCGTACTTGTTGGTGATCTGAACGGTCATGCCGCTTCGCAGCCTGAAGCTTTTATCTTGCTCGCGCTTTTCGGAATACACCTGGGCACTTAGCAGAGCCGGAAGGATCACCATGGATGTGAAGAATAAAATGATCCGTTTGACTTTATTTGAATTTCTCATGGTAGTATTAGCTTTTAAAGAATGCGCTTACAGGTTCGTTTCACCAGGTTTTTGTGTGGTATTACCTTCTTTGGATTTACGGAGTTCGGTTAGCATCTGGTCGAGGATTTCAAGTTTTACGCGGTATGAAAGCATGATGGCTTCAATTACTTTTTCGTCGGCATTGCTTTCGGAAAGGTCTTTTTTAAGCTCAGCTTTATTTTTATCCATTTCCATGAATTCCTTTTTCAGGTCCTCGATAATTTCAGGGTGTTGCCTGGCATACACGGCTAGTTCGGCCTGTTTGTTGCTGATTTTTGTGGTATAATAGGCTTCCGCATCCGACAGTTCCGTTAGCTGGGGATTAGAAGCTGTTTCAACTTTTGACAAATGACTTCCTTCGGATTTATAATGATCCACATAATCGTTAAGCAACCATGCCGAAGCAAAAATCAGGATGGCAGCAGCGGCTTTCCAGGCATAAGGCCAAAGTTTGCGAACCGGTGTTTGTTTCGGAGCAGGAAGTTCTTTTTCGATAGCTTCCCAGGCCATAACAGGCGGCTCAAGGCTGTTGAAGTCTTCAGCGTTTTTACGCACAAATTGTTCTAACTTATCTTCTTTCATTTCTTTACTCTTTTTGTTTACACTTCAGGCATCGAAAGCATGAACTCCCTCACCATCTGCCTTGCCCGCATAAACTGTGTTTTTGATGTAGATTCCGAAAGGTGAAGTATTTCCGAAATCTCAGTATGATCATAGCCTTCGAGCAGATAAAGAGAGAAAATTATTCTCGCACCTTCAGGCAAACGGTTCATAGCTTTTTTCACTCTTTCAACACTCATTTGAAGTTTTTCTTCATCCACACTTTCGTTCTCACCTGCACCGCTATATGAATCGGTAATTTCTTCATCTGCCCATATGATTTTTCGTTTTTCGAGCGCATTAATGCATTTGTTAATCACGATCTTTTTAAGCCAGGCTCCTACGGTTGACTCAAACCTGAATGATTCCAGCCTGCGGAAAGCATCCACAAAACCTTCCTGAAGCATGTCCCTGGCTTCTTCGGCATCGTTCATCATCCGGTAGCAGATATTATACATAGCCTTTGCGTACGAATTGTAAAACTCGTATTGTGCTTTACGGTTGCCGGATTTGCAGTCCTCAACCAGTTGCCTGTGTATGTCGTAAACCTCCTGATTCAAGCTTCCGGCCCCGTGTTTTTTGTTATAATGACAGTGTTTTTTCTCAATGGTTGCAAAAATGTGATTAAAAGCAGGAAAGATACTTCAAAAATTTGTGCCAAACAGAATGGACAAGGCTATGATATTGGTTTTTAGGGAGCAATATTTTTTATGTCCATGATATTACATGTATGAAGAAGCACGAATTGCACTTATTATTTGTATCAATTCGTGTGTATTTAACGAAAAATTTAGAAAAAAATCAGAACAACCCTTTCACAAACTCATCCACCGTGAGTTTTGCAAAATAGTCACTGATTTCGAATTGCAAAACTGCTTTGCGGATAGCTGCTTCTTCATGCGGTATATCAACCAACGCAGCCTCTATTTCTACCTGATCGGCATGTGAAAAATAGTCGCCATAAATATGTACCTGTTTTATAATACCTTTATTCACATCCATACAAAACTCAAATGTTCCGCTATTTTCAGTTCGCATTACTTTACGGAAATTATAGTAAGGTGAAGTTCCGAAGTTCCAGTCCCAGGTGCTGTATTTTGTTCGCACAAGTTCATCAACCATGCGGTGATCTTCATCAGAAAGCTCATAAAAACATGCACCCTGATACATTCCGGTAATATGATTCAGTATCAGTTCCGAAAATTGCAGAACATCCATTGGTTCATTCAAATGTTCGCTAATGTTGGTTACACGGCTACGAACCGATTTTACTGCTTTGTCCTGGAATTTAGCTTCGTTCACTTTGAGTGCCTGGCTCAGGTCGGTCATGGTGGCTGAAAAAAGTAAAGTTCCATGATGAAGTACACGGTTTTTCCATACGGTTTCGGCATTTCCCGAAAACTTCTTCCCTTCAATGGTAAGATCATTTCGCCCTTCGAAGCGGGCGTCAATCCCAAGTTTCAGAAGAACTTCGAGAATTGGCTCTGTATACTTGCGGAAATCGTTGCGTGTATGATCCCTTCCCGACTGGATAAAAGTGAAATTCAGGTTTCCTAAATCGTGAAATACTGCACCTCCGCCGGTTAGCCTACGAACAACACGGATGTTATTTTCCTTCACAAAATCAACATTAATTTCCGAAAGCGTATTCTGGTGTTTGCCAACAATAATTGCCGGTTCATTGCGCCAGAGCATAAAAATATCCTCAGCGAATTCTTTCAGGAAATACTCTTCCGCAGCTATGTTAAAATAGGGATTGGTATGATGACGTTTGACGATAAGCATAGAAAATATTTTTGGCAAAAATACTATTTACAATCGTTTGTGACTATTTTGAATTCATTGAAATGATAACCAAATGTATCTTGTCCATAACAGATAGTAAAATAGATAGTTAGAGAGTATAAGAAAACGAGCCTAATATGAGTTTTGCTCACGCTCACCCCTTGGTCCCCGTAGGGGAAAGTCGTCGCGCACAGAAGATTGAGTTCTGCCTGGCAAACCTAAAGTTAAAGAAAATTAGCATTTTTACGTAAAATGATGAGTTTTCTCAGTGACACTAGTTAAATCCCAATAGTCATTAATGGAACTGGTATCACAAATCTTACAATTGTAGTATATTTACATTTTTAACAGTTTCTCCATTTTTAACCTTAAAATTCAAATCAGATGTTTTTAATCATTCTCGGAATAATAGTAATTGTAATCGGTTTTGTGTTGGCCAGAACTGAATCGCCGGTAAAACAATATTCCGGTATCATCCGGGTTGTCGGATTCATTGTAGTATTAATCGGTGCCAGCTTATCGGCAGTAAAGCAGATTGAACCCGGACACGTAGGTGTTCAGAAACTTTTCGGAAAAGTTAATAGCAATATACTGGAAAGTGGTCTTAATGTAATTAACCCATTAATGGAAGTGGTGACTTTTGATATCCGTACCCAGAATTATACGATGTCGGGGGTACAGGACGAAGGCAGCAAGTCGGGTGATGATGCCATACGGGTACTGTCGGCCGACGGACTCGAAGTTATCGTTGACCTGACGGTATTGTACAAGGTAATTCCCAACGAGGCACCGCGGATTTTAAAAGAAATTGGTACCGATTACCGGAATACTATTGTGCGCCCAATATGCAGAACCAAAATAAGAGATAATGCCGTGTATTACGATGCAGTGGCCTTGTACTCTACCAGGCGCGACGAATTTCAGGCCAGGATTTTCAAAACCATCGAGAGCGACTTTAAAAGCCGTGGGTTGCTTCTCGAACAACTTCTGGTACGCAATATTACCCTGCCGGCATCAGTTAAAACTACCATCGAATCAAAAATCAATGCTGAGCAGGACGCACAGAAAATGACTTTTGTGCTGCAGAAAGAAAAACAGGAAGCCGAACGCAAAAGAGTAGAAGCCCAGGGAATTGCCGATTATCAGAAAATTCTCAGTACTGGTTTAAGCGACAAGCAGTTGCAATATGAAATGATTAAGGCCATTGCCACTTCTCCTAATGCCAAACTCATTATCATGGACAGTAAAAAAAGTGCTCCTTTTATTATTGATACGAAATAGAACAGAATAGAGGGATGGAAATAGTAATAAACATTATTAACCGACTAAATGATATAAGTTGCTATAAAGCCGATTGAACCTCACCCCAGCTCCTCTCAAGGGGAGAGGGGCTACATTGCCCGTCATTCTCCCAATTCGATAGAATCATTTATTTTTAATCGGTTAGTCATAATTCGAAAATTAAAAAGTCCTGCTCATCGCAGGACTTTTTAATAAGAAAATCGTTCTTCACCCGACCATTTTCTATTAACCATTTTCTATCAACTTACCGGCCTGGTAATTCATCAATTATTCCTTCGCCCGATCCGGTAAAATTCGTAACTTCGAAACGCAGGTAATCAAATTCATTTTCGGGCATTTCGGAAATTTCAGGCGTATTTTCAGTGAAATCACTTACATCAAAACGAAGGTAGCCGAATTCACTGGCAGCAGGTAATTCTGTTATTTCTGTTTCGCAGGCATCAACAAAATTGTTTACATCAAAACGAAGGTAATCCGTCGAAACTGCGGGTAATTCGGTCACAGTGTTTTCGGTGGAGAATTTATTTGCATCGAAACGGAGGTAGTTCAATTCGATTTCTAAAGCAGAAGATGTTTTTGAAATAGAAGTTTCAACCGCAGTAATTTGTTTTTTAACGCCCGACTTAACAATGTCACCGGTATTCATTTTAACCGGATTTGCAAACGCGGTATTTGAGAGGAACAGAATAAGGTTCAGAGCAGCAAAAGTTGTGATAATTTTTAATGTTTTCATTTTCGTATTTTTTTAGTCTCTTGCGAGGAAGTTCAAAATTAAGGTTTATTGTGTGGTTTGTTTATAGGACGATGTCAGTGAATAAAAGTTACACCAAAAGCGTAAAAGGATAAAAAGAAACAAATACAGTTTAAAAATGAATACCAAAAGGCCTCGCAAACTATTGATGAATATGATTTTTCTACCGCATTTTTCTTTTCGCTTACTTAAACAGATGATATCAGTGTTTTGTTCAGTTAACATTCAGTTGGAAAAACCATTTTTAGCCTTAAACGGTAGTTTCATCCTAAATCACTAATTTTACCCCCTCAATCCACTCTCTACACGTGGAGGAATCACTTTCAGTAAAACAGTATTTAGAAGCCCTCGCGGGCTAAAAAACATATTTTATGCAGACAGTTGTAAGCGGTATCAGGCCTACGGGCAATCTTCACCTCGGTAATTATTTCGGAGCCATGCAGAATTTTGTAAAAATGCAGGAAACGGATAATTGCTATTTCTTTATTGCCGATTATCATTCGCTTACCACGCATCCAACACCTGCTGACCTT
>JBBQUX010000037.1:0-27964 GCA_038212135.1 Bacteroidales bacterium
TTTTCAAATCTATAACCATTTGATCAACAAAAACAGCATGCAGTCGATGAATTTGAAAGTATATGGTAACCTGACTAATTACGGAACTATTGATAACAACTCAGAAGTTCAACTTGTTGGAAATCTCACACAATATATCTCACTTCTAAGCTCAATTGAATCACCAACTCGTTTTTATTGTGATGAATCAGGGCATAACTATCAATGGATGAAAAACGGTGCGGATATCCTGAACCAGACAGCGGCAATATTAAATTTCAACTCTTTACAACTTTCAGATGCCGGAGTGTATCAATGTCGTTATATTAACGTAACTGGTACAACAGAGTATTCGCGCGAAATAATCGTGAATAATGTAACCGGTCTTCGCGAGTTGCCCGAATTGATTTCAGACTTTTCGGCATATCCAAATCCATTTAACATTTCCACCAAACTGGTTTGGGAACAAAACATACAGGCTGATGCAATTGTTGATTTATTGGATTTGCAGGGAAATAGCTTTGCTAAACATATTTTATCGAATTCAGTCACTGGCAGGCATGAATTTACACTGATGGTTCCCGATTTGAAACCCGGCATATGGTTTGCACGTTTAACAATTAATGGTAACCCAAAAACCATTAAGCTTGTAAATGCAAAATAACAGCTTGTTGTTTGATTAAAAGCAAAAGAGGCTGCCTTTATGGACAGCCTCTTTTAATTTATTGTTGCTCGCGTGCAACATTTTTCAGAATTTTCGCTTTGGCTTCGAGCGAGGCAAGTTCCTCTTTGGCTTTGGCAATTTTACCTTCAAATTCAGCCTTCAAAAGATTGGCTTGTTTTGACCTGGCAAAAAAACCGATATTGTTTTCCCATAAAAGGATTTCCTCTTTCAGGCTATCTATCTTTGTTTGAAGCCCGCTGCGTTCGCGGTTGATAATGCGGCCGGCATCCGGCTGATCCTTCACATTTTCGAAACGTGAACGATAGTTGTTGTGATGGGCTTCCTGCATTTCGACTTTCAGCTTATCGTAAATTTTATTTACAGCAGCTTTAAATTCAGCCTGAATGCGGTCTTTTTCCTTAATAGGAACATGACCTGTATCCATCCACTGCCGCTGCAGTTCTTTCACTTTGGTAAGGCTTTCCTGCTTGTTTTCGCTGAATTCGAATTCGGTAACCTTGCTCAGAATTTCGAGTTTTATTTTAAGATTATCCCCTTCGCTGGCCTGCATACCTTTAAAATATTCATTCTTTGTGTTAAAGAATTCATCACAGGACGTGCGGAAGCGTTTCCATATTTTCTCGCTGTGTTTGCGCGGAACCGGACCGATCTTTTTCCACTCGTCCTGTAACTTGATAAGTTCGCGGGAAGAGTTCTTCCAATCGGTGCTCAGTTTATGCGATTCGGCCTGCAGGCAAAGTTCAACTTTCAGGTTATAATTATTAAGTTGCTGATCCTTCAGTTTGCCAAAATATTCCTTCTTATTCGAAAAATAAAAATCGAGCTGTGCCTTGAATCGGTTCCAGATTTCGTTGTTTACTTTCTGGGGAGCCTGACCAACAGATTTCCACATTTTGAGCAGTTCGTTCACCTGCTGAGTGCTGTCCTGCCATTGCTTTATCGAGTTATACTCGGCGGCAACTACCTGCTCGGCTTTTTCGCAAAGCAAACCTTTTGCTGCATAATTGGCTTCAAGTTCACCTTGAATTTCTTTATAAAATTCGTGACGGCGGTCGTTAATTTTTTCGGTAGCTGTTTTAAAGCGGTCCCAAACTTCCTCGCGCTTATCCTGAGCTACCGGGCCAATCTCCTTCCATTCTTCGTGTAATTCCTGCAGGCGTTTGAAAGATTGGGTTATGGATGACTCAAGTACAAGTTCCTCGGCCTTCTCGCACAGTTCGATTTTGCGTTCCAGGTTTTTACGAAGATCCAGATCTTTAAGTTCTTTATTGATTTTTACCTTGTCGAAAAACTTTTCGATTAGGAAATGATAGTTCTGCCATATTCCCTGGGCTTCCGCTTTAGGAACCATACCGATTCCTTTCCAGGTATCCTGCAATGCTTTAAATTCGTCGTAAGTCTTTTTAAGGGTTTCTTCCGAATTGATCAGTACTTTTAACTCATCCAGAATTTTCTTTTTCGCAGCCAGGTTTTGAATTTTAATCCTTTCCTGGTCCTCGGTAAAGCGGAATTTGTTGTGCTTATATATTCCGAAAGCAGCCTTGAAACGTTCTTCCAATGGATCAACAATTTCAAAGTTTTCTGCTTCTTCGGTTGCTGCCGCGTTCTGATACATTTCGTGGCGTTCCTTGTTTGCAAGTGCCAGGTATGCTACTTTAATAAGGGCAACTTTCGATTTTATTTCATTAACATCCTCATTCTGCACAGTTTCTTCGAGCATAGCAACAAGCTGTTCGCGGCTCATCTGGCTGTAATCAACACCATTTGATTCAGCAGCAGCAACTTCTGCTTCAATAGTTTCGTCTATTGTTTCTGCTTCTTCCATAATTTCGGCACTCTCACCTTCAGTAACCGGAGCCGACTCCGAAACAATTTCAGAAACTACTTCCTTTTCCGCTGCAACTTCTGGCTCAGATTCTACTTCAGTTTCTGCTACTGCTTCAACTTCAGCAACCAATTCCGGTTCAGCAACCACTTCCGGGCTTGTTACTTCTTCAGCCTCAGCAATCACTTCAGCCTCAGCAATCACTTCAGCCTCAACAATCACTTCAGGCTCAGCAATCACTTCAGGCTCGGCTATCACTTCAGGCTCTGCAACCACTTCAGGCTCTGCAATCACTTCCGGCTCTGCAACCACTTCGGGTTCAGTTTCAGGAATTACTGCAGGTGCTTCTGCCTCTTCAGCTTCGGCAACCACTTCCGGTTGACTTTCAACTTCCTGAACAACTTCTGTTTCAGGTTGATCGGGCTCTTCCAATTCGGGAATTTCAGTTTTTGCAGTCAATTCAGCCTCTGCAGTAACTGTGACCGGATTTTCAGTTTCGGATCCTTCAACAGCATCTTCCAGTGGTGATGATGATTCTTCAACTGTGTTGACAGCATTTTCAGCTGTCGGATTCTCCTCCTGTGTGTTCATTGGAACTTCCTCAGGATTTTGATCGGGATGTTTGGTAGATTTCATTTGTTGATGAGTTAGTAATTAAACTATTGATCAGGTTAAATAAAAACCCGCTATTTCTTCGAAACAGCGGTAGTATGTGTGTTTTCCTTATAAAAGGACATATTTTGAAACTTTCCTGCCATAAACAGGGAGTGCAAATTTAACAACATTTCGTTATGTAGATCAATTAATTGAATTTTGCAGGATATTATTTTGATGTGCCAGGCTATATTATCGCCTGAAGAAAAATTTCTATATTGATCTTGATTTTGTTCTTTTGTCATGACACAAAAGAACCAACTTAGCGCAGCGATCTCATGAGCTCTTATAAAAATAAGCATGGGCGAATAAAAGGTCTAGGCTTAATATAAATTTTATACAGATGTACGCCTCCGCAAAGGCTCGTGATCCCAATAAACCGGGATGCTTGGGAACCTCATCCTGACAGCACGTGAAGCTGATGTTTTGCTACACACGTGCCTGCGCTGTTTTACCTTCGTCTACATCTGTTGTGCCGGTCCCTACGCCCTGACATTTTCGATAAAATCCAAATCGATACCCCACATTGCTGCCCAAAGTGAAAATCCTCTCAGAAGTGAACGGCATAAGAAAGTAAAATAACCTGATTATTTATCATACTTTTTTTATATGATTCGTCCTCTCGTCTTGAAAAAAAAATTTAAGAAAAAATGTGTAATACAATATTTAGATGCATTCAGGTTACAGTGCATCAAAATAATATTTAGCCTGAATTTTGATTTTGTAAATCTTCTGGCCATAACGAACAGTTTTGCCAATAGTGCTTTAAAAAGCGGAACGGTTAAAAATAATGTAACCGATATTCACAAAAAATGAAACCGGCGACCCGTCGTCGTAATAATTTAAAGTTGCACTCAGCGGCCCGATGGGTGAGGTATAAACAAAACTTGTTGACACAATATAATGCAATGTGGGAAACAGTTTACTATAACTGACCTGGTTTAAATTATCACTGGATATTTCATGGAATGGGGCCATCAAAAATCCCTCAAGTCGGAAATCAATATTTTTACTCACCGTAAAAATATTCCGCATTCCAAGTGCGGCAAAGCCATCAGGCCTGTATACAGGCTGGTAGAGTGTAAGCATTTCATATACAGGTGTATAATTTGGCATATAAAGGGTAGTTGAAGTGTAATTTCTTAAACTTCCCAATGAATTGGCCTGAATTTCGAAATTAATTCCGGGGCAGTAGAATGACCTGGACCGGAAATATTTATCAAAGATTATTTTCACACTAAAGTAGTTATGATAATCAGTATAATCCCCCTGGAGTTGGGATGTGGTTCCCGGGGTTTGTTTTTCGAGCCCGCTCACAAACTGAAGTGAGGAATATAATCGTGCACCCTTGTTCGAATACTGTTTTCTGTTGAGGGTATTAAATTCTGTTTCCAGGTAAGGGCTATAGAAAATGAATTTCGTTTTGTCAGCTATATCCTTCTCGGTTGGCGTGTTATTCTGAAAATAATCAGCACGGTTAATACCCCAGGTGAGGCCGGCTTCAATTTTACCTTTATATGTGATCGGGAAACCCACATCTGCACTGAAATGAGTATTGTTTTCGTAAAGGAAAAGCGGGGTATCATCAATGAAAAAGAACGACTTAGTACGGTAGTAGTTGAACTGGTTGAAAGTATAGCCAAATTCAAAATATTTTGGTTTCAGCCCCGGCAATTCAATTCTTCCGCCCAGAAAAGCAGAATTATAAAACCTGCCGAAAGTGCCGTTTATTTTAGCTGTAGTAGCTACTTTGCGCCAAATGCTATATTTTAGCTGCAAAAATATTTCATTGGTTGCTGAAGATGACAGGCTTCCGCCAAAATCAGCTTCAATACCCTTTTCATATTGGGCGTCAATAACAAATTTATAACGCTGCGATATGGTATCGTAATACAACGATGGATATGCTGACTTTAAGCGATTTTCACCCAGCACCTTAAAATACCCGGCTTTCACTTTTCCAATATCAAGATCAGGGGCAAAATAAGTATTTGACTTACGGCCTTTAACCTGTCCCAATACAGCATTTGCAACATAAAGAGCCTGACCTTGCTGAAGACCTTTCACTTCAACACTGTTAACCTTCAGTCCGGGTTTACGATCGTTGAAATTTTCGCGTATGCGGTCATGCATAACTTTTGTAACCGTATCCATAACAAACTGCCGGATTCGGGGTATAAGGCGCTGGGTCGCCACATATCCGCTATCGATAAAAGCTTCAGTATTGGAGAAATCAATAACATTTACATCTTTCAGTTCAGGCTCAATCAGTACACTGGCATCGCAAAAAACATCAAACTTTGTTTCGCCCATTAACATGCTGCTAAGCTGCGAAATAACATCATCTTCATCTGGTGGACTATAATTTCCTGCTGCTTTGCTGCCAATAATAATATCAGGGTAAAAGTCTTCCATAACCACATCGGAAGGAAAATTATTATACATCCCTCCGTCGAACAGCAGGCGTCCATCAATGCGGATAGGCTTAAAATAAAAAGGGTATGTCATCGAGGCTCTGATAGCCGAACCCAGGTCCCCGCGTTTCAGAATAAAGGCTTTATTATTGCGAACATCGGCAGCCACACATCGGAAAGGGATCATAAGCTGATCAAAATCATACCCTGAAACTGCCGAAGCTGAAGCAAACAGTTCGAGAAATGCAAAATCCATCCGCACCGGTGAAACTATGTTGGTTGGCAATTGTGTTTGCAATACCGAATCGTACCTTAGTTTGAAACTAAGCCATGAAGGATCAGGCTGGCCCTGCCTGAAAAAATAGGTATATTGCAAATCGAGTTTTCCTGAAACCCATTTCGAAAACTCTTCTGAATTAATAATTACCTGCATATCGTCAGGCGAATAGCCCGATGCATACAATCCACCAATAATAGCTCCCATCGAAGTCCCGGCAATATAGTCGATGGGGATGCCATTTTCTTCAAGTGCGCGCAACACGCCAATATGTGTCACGCCCTTGGCTCCTCCCCCGCTTAACACTACGGCCACTTTTTGGGAATGGGCAGATATAAGGCAAATAAAAAAAAGTAAGATAAGGAAACGCCTTTTCACAGTACAAGCTAAAAGTTGGAAATACAAAAATAAGAAAATCCGGCACTGGAGCCGGATTTAATATTCTTAAAAAAGTCTGGGCTTTTCAGTATTGTCCTGTGTTTTAAACTGCTGCAAGAGCCTGTTCAAGGTCGGCAACCAGGTCTTCAACATCTTCGATGCCTACTGAGTAACGAACAAGGCCATCAGTAATGCCTGCCATTAATTTCCCTTCTGCCGACACTTTCGAATGGGTCATGGAGGCCGGGTGCTGTATTAAGGTTTCAACTCCGCCAAGCGATACTGCCAGGATAGCCATTTGTACCGTATTCATCAAAGTTCTGCCTGCTTCAATTCCGCCTTTGAGCTCGAAACTGATCATACTTCCGAAGCCCGACATCTGTGTTTTTGCAAGTTCGTGTTGCGGATGCGAAACAAGGCCCGGGAACCTTACCCATGCAACTTTAGGATGATTTTCGAGGTATGTGGCGATCTTCATTGCTGATTCCTGTGCCCTGTCGACACGAATACTTAACGTCTTAACTCCACGTATAACAAGATATGCCTGGTGCGGATCCATGTTGAAACCTAATGTAACCATTACAGAACGCAATTTTTTGTAGAGGTCTTTATCCTTTGCAATAACAACTCCTCCGACAATATCAGCATGACCGTTGATAAATTTAGTAAGCGAATGCAACACTATATCTGCTCCCAATTCAAGAGGGCGCTGCAGGTAAGGACTGCAAAAGGTATTGTCAACAGCTACCGGAATTCCATGCTTGTGGGCCAGTGCGCAACATGCTTTCAGATCGGTGATCTCTATAGTTGGATTCGAGGGTGTTTCGATATATAAAAGCCTGGTTTCGGGCCTGATGGCTTTACGTACTTCTTCAATATCGGCAGTATTTACAAATGTTGCTTCTACCCCGAACTTTTTGTAGTAGGTTTCGAGAACTACACGTGATGGGCCATATACAGCCGCTGAACTTACAACATGATCACCTTTTGCAAGCATTGTGCCATAAACCGTATTTACGGCTCCCATGCCCGAACTGGTTGCTATTCCGCCAAAACCGTTTTCCAGTTCTGCCAGCAAAGTTTCCAGAGCATGGATAGTAGGGTTACCGATACGGGTATAAATGTACCCGTCGCTTTCGCCTGCAAAACAGGCTGCACCATGCTCAGCACTATCGAATTTGAAAGTGGAAGTCTGGTAAATGGGAACTGTAGCACTTCCCAATGCATCATTAAATTCACCGCCATGGATGAGTTTGGAATTAAAACCAATGTTTTTACTTTTCATTATTCTATTTTTAAGGTATGATTATTTTTAAATTTTCGGTGACAATCTGGCTGTGAACTCCGGCCAGTTTTGTTATTTTGTCAAACAGCGAAGCAAATGAATCTTCAACACGGTTTCCCTTTTTCCCATTTTTAAAAACTGTTTTATGCTCCGGCATATCGAGGTAAGGAATAATCCCCAGTAAAGGAATTACATGCTCTGCGCAGTATGCCTGAATCCCGGCCAGGAATGAATTATTCTGTTCAAATGAATTCAGGATCAATCCTGTTGGAATTCCGGCTTTTTCTGCAAATTCAGTTATTGCTTCCAGGTTAGCTTTCCATTCAGGTACGGGTTTTAAAACTACAAGTGCTAAATCCATCTCCGAAAGCACAAAACTCACTTCTCTATTATTTCCGGGCCCGAAATCACAAATTATGGTGGATTCGGGATTTAGCTTTAGGAACATCGAACGAATGAGTGGAATGTGAAATTCCGAATTGCTTTCGGAACGGGCTGCAATAAACTGATGGCCATACACCTCACCATGGAATATTTTTCCCGAAAGTTTTTCTTTCATCTTTATTCCGTTCTTGCTACAGGCTTTCATACAAATTGCACACCCAAAACACCTCGAAACGATCCATGTTACTGAAGGAATATACCGGCTGAATTGAATGGCTTTTTCAGCACAGGCATCAGCACAAACGCCGCAATATCTGCACCTTGAAACATCTATAACCGGAAAAGAAGCATATATTTCTTCAGATGAAAGAATCTTATTTCCAAAGAGTTCAAGTAAATCAGGTTTTTCTACATCAAAATCTGCAAGCTGAATATTTGTATACCCTTTCAGTATAGCAGCTTTGAACAGGTTTCGGGCAATAAAAGTCCGGCCGACTGCTCCATCTGAAGATAATATGGCGATTTTTGTTCCCGTAACAGATGTTTTACTGATTTAAATTCTATTTTGCTTTTAGCAAAGATGTCAGATCTCCGGCAAAAGACTTCTGACTGACTCGTTTAAACACACCTTCTTTTGCTGCTTTTACATCTTCAATTGTGTAAAAAGCTGTGGGGTGATGATCATGAAGGGTATGAAGAAAAACTGCAATTTCTTTCCGCCTGATAATAGAAAAGAGAACCTTAACTTTTCCTTTTGCGCCTTCTGCATCAAGTATGGTTAACCCGAAATTATGCGCTTTTAATGCCGAAATCAGCTCAGGTGATTCACTTGAAAGTATTACTCTTAAAATCGAAGTGCCAATTGACAATCGCTCTTCGAGTGTGATGCCAATGAAATTACCCATGGCAAACCCGGCACCATAAGCAACGTAGCATACCCAGTTATCGAGGTGTTGCATAATCTGGCCCACAGCCAACAACCATATAATCACTTCGAAGAAACCCAGGAACGGAGCAATGTATTTCATCCCTTTCGAAAGAAAAATCAGCCTCATTGTTCCTATGCTCTGGTCGAGTATCCTGGCAAAAAAAATCAATGCAGGTAACATCACCCAGGTAAAGAACCAACTGTCAGAGACAAAAAAATCCATACGATGGTTTTAAAAATTAAATGGCAAAATTAGTATTTTAATCCACCTCATAACGCTTAAATGTCAATTATTTAAATCATTCCGAAAACTCTTTTCTTTATTTCCTTGCCAGGCGAACAAGCTATTATATAACTTTGTTCCTCAATAACATCAAATAAACTTTATTTAAATGAACCGAGCATTCAACATCTTTCTCATTTCTGCAATCCTGATATTTTTTCCGGCCCTCATTTTCGCACAGGATGAATCCCGGTTAATGCGTTTCCCGGCTACTAACGGCAACCAGGTGGTATTTTCCTATGCAGGCGATCTTTATACAGTTCCCGTTTCGGGTGGCATGGCACGCAAATTAACCGGCGATAGCGGATATGAAATGTTTTCGCACTTTTCGCCCGATGGCAAAACCATTGCTTTCACAGCCCAATATGATGGGAATACTGAAGTTTATACTATACCTTCACAGGGTGGCGTCCCCGAAAGGTTAACAATAACTGCTACTCTTGGTCGCGACGATATCAGCGACCGAATGGGGCCTAACAATATCGTCATGGGTTGGACGCCAGATGGGAAAAACATTATATACCGTTCGCGCAAGCAAACTTTTAACGATTTCATCGGGCAGCTTTTTGTTGTTCCCTTTTCGGGAGGCATGTCGCAGGAACTGCCCTTGCCGGCAGGAGGATTCTGCTCTTATTCAGCCGATGGGAAACAATTGGCGTATAACCGCGTTTTCCGCGAATTCCGCACCTGGAAATACTACAAAGGCGGAATGGCTGACGACATCTGGATTTACGACTTTACCGCAAAAACTACCCGTAACATTACAAATAACAATGCTCAGGATATTTTCCCTATGTGGTTTGGCGATGAGGTTTACTTCTGCTCCGACCGCGACCGCACCATGAACCTGTTCTGCTATAATCTCAAAACCGGTCAAACCCGGAAAATTACCAACTATACCGAATACGATATTAAATTCCCCTCGGCAGGTGACAACCGGATCACGTTCGAGAATGGCGGATACATCTACATTTTCGATGTAAAGACTCAGTCCACCGCAAAAGTTCCGGTTCAGATTGCTGACGATTTTAACACATCCAGAAATGAACTGAAGGATGCAACCCGATTTATGGGGGCCGTAAACCCATCACCTGACGGAAACCGGATTGTTGTTACCGGCCGGGGCGATATTTTCAGTGTTCCTGTGAAAGAAGGAATTTCGCGTAACCTCACTTCAAGCAGCAATGCGCACGACCGTGAGGGAAACTGGTCACCCGATGGTAAATGGATTGCTTACCTGAGCGATGCCAGCGGAGAATACGAAATTTACATTACCAAACAGGATGGCAGCGAACCTCCGGTGCAGATTACAAGCGGTGCCGACACATATAAATTCTCAATCCGCTGGTCGCCCGACAGTAAAAAAATAATGTGGAACGACAAGATGCTCCGGCTTCAATATGTCGATATCGAAACAAAAAAGGTCACAATTGCAGATAAATCTGAAATCTGGGAATTCGGCAGTTTCAACTGGTCGCCTGACAGCCAATGGATTACCTACAGCAAAACTCTCGAAACAGATTTGAAACAAATTGTTCTGTATAATGTAGCTGACGAAAAAAATTACGAGATAACTGATCAATGGTTTTCGTCCGATCAAGCTGCATTTTCGAGCAACGGGAAATACCTGATTTTCACTTCCGATCGCACATTCGATCCTATTTACAGCAATGTTGAATGGAATTACGCATACGAGAATATGTCGAAACTTTACCTGGTTACACTTCAGAAGGATACGCCATCCCCTTTCGCCCCAACGAATGACGAAGTTAAAATGGATGAGCCAAAAGATAAAACTGAGGATAAGCCAGAAAAAGAAGAAAAAAGTAAAAAAACAGGAAAAGGTGAAAAAGCCGGAAAATCATTGGAAAATACCATTAAACCTGTAAAGATAGATCTGGAGGGCATTCAGCAGCGCATCATCGAAATCCCCGTCGAAGCCGGTAACTACTGGAACATCTGGCCACTCGATGATAAAATCTATTATAATATGGCCAACGACAATGGCATGTCGGCAAAAGTGTATGATCTGAAACAGAAAAAAGAAACTGATCTCGGTTCCGACCTCGCTTTCGATATTACGGCTGATGGCAAGAAAATGCTGGTCAGGCAAAGGAACCGTTTTTCGGTTATTGATCTGCCTTCATCAAAAATAAATATTGAAAAGTATATTGATTTATCCGACCTTAAAGTATGGGTGAACAACCAACAGGAATGGAAACAGATTTTCGATGAAGCCTGGAGGCAGATGCGAGATTTCTTTTATGTGACCAATATGCATGGCGTCGATTGGAAAGCAATGCACGATAAATATGCAGTTATGCTTCCTTCTGTGAACAATCGCAACGACCTTACTTATCTTATTGGTGAAATGATTGCCGAATTAAGCGTAGGCCATGCTTATATCAACGGTGGCGAGCGCAAACCAATTGAAAAGATAAATCTTGGACTTTTAGGTGCCCGGCTCAGTAAAGATGTTTCTGGTTATTACCGTATCGACAGCATTTTACAGGGTGCCAACTGGAGCAAGGATCTGCGTTCACCACTTACCGAAGTTGGGGTTAGTGCCGGTAAAGGTGAGTATATTACTTCGGTCAACGGCAAATCAACAAAGGATATGCCTGATATAAACACTGCTTTTATTAATAAAGCCGGTAAAAATGTTGAACTCACACTACATACTTCCCCGGCTGAAGGCGGACGAAAAGTACTGGTTGTGCCTGTCAGCGACGAATCGAAACTGTATTATTACACCTGGGTGCAAAACAACATCCGTAAGGTTGATAAAGCAACGAACGGACAGGTTGGTTATATCCATATTCCGGATATGGGGGCTGAAGGGCTAAACGAATTTGTGAAATACTTTTACCCTCAGTTTTCAAAAAAAGCACTGATAATCGACGATCGGGGAAACGGCGGAGGAAATGTTTCGCCTATGATCATCGAGCGACTGAACAGGGAAATACAGCGAAGTAACATGGCACGCAATGTTAAAACACCCTTTCATACGCCAACAAAGATGGTTCTTGGGCCTAAAGTCCTGCTTATAAACAATTATTCTGCATCCGATGGCGATCTCTTTCCTTATGGGTTTAAAAAACACCAGTTAGGAAAAGTAATCGGCAAACGTACCTGGGGCGGAGTGGTTGGCATAAGGGGTTCGTTGCCGTTTGTTGATGGTGCCGACTTACGCAAGCCTGAATTTGCCAGCTATTCGGCCGACGAAAGCAAATGGATTATCGAAGGATATGGCGTAGAACCTGATATAGAGGTAGACAATGATCCTGCAAGGGAGTATGCTGGCATTGATGATCAGTTAAATAAAGCTATCGAAGTAGTTCTCGAAGAGTTAAAAAACTATAAGGAACAGCCTGCTATACCTGCTCCACCAGATAAAAGCAAATAACATTTTAAAACACAATTAAACGGTTCCTAGGCAGAGCCGTTTTTTTTATCCCACCGATGAAAACTATTTAAAGGTTAATTGCGTTATTAAATTATGATGTTTCATAAATTGCTTTCTATACCCTTTTACCATACTCTGCGAAACGTATTGCTTCTGATTTTGCTCCTGCTGTTTTCGGTAAATGTATTTTCCCAGATGCCAATTAAAATTGGAACCTCAGGAAATTCAGGCAGTTTATGGGTTGGAGCTTTTGCCGGCCCAAGCTTATTGGTCGAGAAAGCACCTGACACCCTTTTTCCTGAATTACAGGATTACTTCAATAATCTGCGTTCAGGCAGGCATTACGGGCTCGAAACCGAATATTTTTTCAATAAATACATCGGTATAGGTGCAAAGTATGTGAATTTTAAAACCAAACAGGAGGTTGACAGTCTTGTGGTTAAATTCTTTTCGACTGTTTTGTATATCGACCTCTCGAACGAAATGACCATACATACTTTAACACCAATGGTCTATGGCCGGCTTCCTTTGCTTGATGATAAGCTTTCGATAACCGCTGGCATCGGCCCGGCATGGCTCTTATACAGGAATATCGGTAAGGCAGTCGGCGATACAGCTATGTTTAAAGGCTCATCACCCGGATTATCTACCTCTCTACGTGTTACTTACGAAGTAATTCAAAATATAAATATAAGCGTGCAAACAAATTACATTCATGCTTTTTTAAAAGAATTTACACAGGATAACGGTACAAACGAGGAAGTCATTGTACTTGAAGAGAAGGATTACCAGAATATCTCACGTGTTGATTTCTCTTTTGGAATTTATTATACTTTTAGGCGGAAATAGTGAATAAACAAATGTATAAAATCCTTCTGGCCACCATCCTGCTTCAGGCAGCATTTGTCTCTGCCAAAGCACAGAATACCTCACAGACATTTGACACCATTCAATTTAGCAGGAACCTTGAACTTGCAGACTGGCTTGTTGAATACGATTATTTTAATCAACTTTCACTCAATTACCTGAAACGAAATGAAGATATTTCGAAACTTGAGTGGTTCAGCTTTAAACAAAATCAAATCTGGCATACCGTAGGCGGAACAATCAATAACAACCACTTCAGCATAATCAAACATGTTTTTGCCGATTCATTATATAATATTTCAGATTTTACAGGTACTTGCGACTCTGCCACTTGCCATGCAGCCGGTCATGCTTTGGTTACAGCAAACAGACTTTTCGGGGTAATACGCGATAGCAGCAGCATGTATTTTTCGTCCTTTGTGCATTTCAACCCGGATAATACAATCTCAGCTTGGTTTTTACCTGCACTTCAACCCAGCGGGCAGGTGATTTATGGCTGCGAGTGGGAGTATGTTTTTGATAATACAGGCAACAAAATGCTGCGACAGAATGCGTTGGTCAATACTGTTACCGGGATGTGGATTGGACAACCCCGCGAATTATGGCTTAATTACAGAAATACATCAGCACCTACCGTTGGCAGTATATTTTTTACATTATCATACGGCGACTATTTTACACGAATTCGCATTGATACACAATTCAGCATCAGTACAAGATCGAAAGATAAAAACGAATTCTATACCTGGACTCATAAAATAAAGTAAACAAAAAAACTTTTTTCATAACAACAGTTCAAAACTTCTTTTTTTACATATATTTGCTTTACTTAACCTGATGCAAACCTGGTGGGAAGCACTTTCAACAATCGAAAAAGTATTCTGGTTAATGTCCATTCCTTTTTCTGTGATATTCGTTATACAAATGGTGTTGTCGTTTATCGGTATTGGTGGCGGAGCAACTGACCCGGGTGCTGATTTTTCCGGCATGAATTCTGATATTGGTCACGACGGGCATAATTTATCGCACAGTAACGAGGAGGCGGTCCTGGATTCCTGAACTTCAGAAAATCGGTCTCAGGCTGATCAATGTTAACGTAACTTACATTCGCGATGAATCTGGTTATATTGAAGCATTAGGTAAAGAAGCTACAGCTAAAGCCATCAATGATGCCAAAAAGACTGTTGCCGAGAAAAACCGCGATGGATATGTTGGTGAAGCCAACGCCATGCAGGATCAGCGTATCAGGGTTGCAAGTGCCAATGCCACTGCCGTTGAAGGAGAAAATACCGCTAAAATCACAATCGCTCAGAGTGATTCGGCACGACGCGAAAAAATGGCTGAAGCTGAACGAACGGCAACAGCAGCTGAAAAAGTGCAGTCGGCTAAAGCATTGCAGGAATCATATGCTGCCGAGCTAAACAGCCGAAATGGCCAGGTCGGAACGTGAACGTGCCTCCCGTACAGCCGATATTGTAATCCCAACACAGATTCAGAAACAAAAAATTGAAATTGAAGCTGAAGCCCTTGCTGAACAGACCCGCCGCGTGGCAAAAGGCGATGCCGATGCAATTCTGTTAAGGAAACAGGCTGAAGCACAAGGCATATACGAAGTATTAAGCAAACAAGCTGCCGGTTTTGAGAAACTGGTTGAAGCCGCTAATAATAATTCCCGCGATGCTGTAATCATGCTAATTGCCGACAGGCTCCCCGAAATTATTAAAACCCAGGTTGAAGCAATCAGCAATATTAAAATCGATAAAGTCACTGTTTGTGAAAACCTTTCAGCAGATGCCGATGGCAAAACCCCGGCCACAGCTAATTTCCTGGCCGGCATGATGAAATCCATTCCACCTCTTGACGATATTTTCAAGATAGCCGGTATGGAACTCCCTTCTTATCTGTAAGGCGAACCTGTCGAAACTGTAAAAGATATTGATAATACAAAAAGAAGAATAAAATATCCTTCGAACAAAAGATGTAAAAATGAAAAATCAACATGGTTCCGCCTCTGGCGGATCAAGGGTAAAAATATGTTGATTTTTCATTTTAGTAAAGTAGAATAAAGCAAAAGCACTTTGTATTTCTGGCCACAAGCCCCATAAATGTTACAGATATAAGAATCAGATGTTCATGGACTAATTTTTAATTTTAAGAATATTATCTGATTCATAACACACATTTAACACTTTTCGGCTATACGAACATGTATCCTGAACAAATTGAAACTCAATTATTCTGGTTTTGTTAACACATTCACAAGTTGCGCTTCTTAGAATGTTAAATAATCAAAAAAAATATTTAAGATTTCCAGTACCTCAATCAGCCATAAGCTTGAATTTCAACAATTAACATTAATTAACGATTTTTCCTAAAAATTTGGATTTTAACAAATTGTGACTAAATTTGCACCTCTTCAATAAAAGTACGGGCTGCAATCTCTGTGGAAAATCTTATGCAAGTTCTACCTCATAAATTTATCACTGGTACTGCTTGAAGAAAGTGAACAATTTAACAGGGTTGCTGTTATTTAGGCAGAATCTATTATCACAACCTATAATGTCATTATTTATACTTCATTAGATGGAAGAGAAAATTAAAAAAATCGGTTTATTCATTGATGGGACTTTCTTCTTGAAAGTTAATTCGTATTACAGATACCATCATGAACGCAAAAGCACAATTAACTTCAACGGGCTTGCTGAATTTCTGCGTGATGAGGTTTCAAAACTCGAAAACACAGAAAAACGGTATTGTCAGGTTGTTGAGACACACTGGTTTCGTGGTCGCTATTCCACAAGTCAGTTAGAAAAAAAGTACCCTGATGAATCCTATCGTCTGACGCAAATGACAAATGAACGCCGGATTGACGATATTTTCATGTACGAAGGTATTACAACACATAATTACCCTCTTTTGGTTGATTCCCGAACCGGCGAAGCCGAAGAAAAAGGAATTGATGTTTGGTTCTCGCTCGAAACCTATGAACTTACACTTATTAAACAATTGGATGTTGTTGTAATTATAGCGGGCGATACGGATTATGTGCCTCTTATAAAGAAAATCAATAGTCGCGGTACCAGGGTTATGGTATTAGGCTGGGATTTCTCTTACGAATCAACCTCTGCTGCCGGTCGTGCCTACAAGGTAACCACCCGTACCAGCCAGGCATTGATTGACGAATGTGTTTATCCGTTAATGATGGATAAGCGTATTGATGACCGCACAAGCAAAAATGATCCTATTGTTAATTCTTTGTTTAACGTTTAACTTTCCGGAATTAACCAATAAAACTATAATTGAAACAGTAGCCAGTAAAACGGTTACTGTTTTTTTATTCCCGAATTTGTTGGAATTAATCCTTGCCATCAACATAACATCTGATTTGACAGCAAAAAAAAATAAGGATAAATGATACTTCAGGATTTTATCTGATAAAATGGTGCGGCAACAATTCTGAAATATCAAAAAGAGTACAGCCGTAACCGAAAAAAAATTCCTACTTTTACCTTTCCAAACAAAAACATATCCTATGAAGCCCATTCTTATTGCATTCTTATTTTTAGCTTCCGTTGCCTGCACTACGCAGCTTTATGTTCCGGGTGAGGCAAATGTGAATAAAGTTGAACAAGCCTCACTTGCCGAACTTCAGCAGGGGTACGATCTTTTCCTGAACAATTGTGGCAAATGCCACAAATTACCCAAAGTAGGAAGCCAATCGAACCAGGGATGGAAGAAAACATTAGAGGTCATGGCTCCTAAAGCCAAACTCAATACTGAACAGTCGTATCTTGTTTACAGGTATCTTGTAAACAGGTAAAAGCAAAAAAAGAGGTTTCGAAAACGAAACCTCTTTTTTATCTACAATTAACTATCAGCACTATGCTTGCCCTGCAGGTCCATTTAACTGAAATGGAAAATCGCCACCTTCGGTTTCTTTAATAACACCATGTGCAGCTTCAAATTTACTGATATTCTCCTTTAAAGCTTTATACAGGCGCTTTGCATGCTGAGGTGTAAGAATAATACGTGATTTTACTTTTGCTTTTGGAACACCTGGCATCAGTTTGATAAAATCAACTACAAATTCCGAATTGGAATGAGTGATTACGGCAAGATTTGAATAAATACCTTCGCTTACTTCATCGGAAAGCTCGATATTAATCTGGTTCTGGTTTGGATTCTTCGGGTCGTTCATACTGTATATATATTTTTAATTAATGAAAATCCTGATTTTTGCATTATAAACTTATGGGGGAACCGATCAATTTTTATTGATTCAATTCCCCCATCGTATATTCAACTTAGAATTATTCGGCTTTTGAAGCCAGCATTCTGTCGTACTCTTCACGCGAACCAACAATCAGATGCTCGTATTCGCGCAGGCCGGTTCCGGCAGGAATCAAATGTCCGACAATTACATTCTCTTTCAGTCCGAGTAATTCATCACTCTTCGACTGAATGGAAGCTTGTGTAAGTACCTTGGTTGTTTCCTGGAAGGATGCCGCCGAAATCCAGCTGCGAACCTGCAACGAAGCCCTGGTAATACCTTGCAGAACCTGCTTGGCAGTTGCCGAATTGGCATCGCGCGATTCAACTTGCTTCTTATCGCGGCGTTTGAGCAGTGAATTATCATCACGAAGCTTGCGTGCGCTTATTATCTGACCTGGTTTGAGTGTAGCACTGTCTCCCGGATCCAGAACAATCTTTTTACCGAAGATCCAGTCGTTCTCATCATTGAAATCAATCTTGTTCACAAGTTCTCCTTCAAGGAATTTGGTATCACCAGGGTCAACAACTTCAACTTTACGCATCATCTGGCGAACAATTACCTCATAATGCTTATCATTGATTTTAACACCCTGTAGACGATATACTTCCTGGATTTCGTTTACGATATACTCCTGAACTTTCATCGGGCCTTTAATAGCAAGGATGTCAGCAGGTGTGATTGCGCCGTCCGATAATGGAGTACCGGCACGAACATAGTCATTTTCCTGAGCTAATATCTGTTTTGATGTTGAGATCAGGTAACTACGCTCTTCGTTCGTTTTCGAGGTGATAATGATTTCGCGGTTACCACGTTTCAGTTTCTTACCGAAAGATACAACACCATCAATTTCTGAAACTACAGCAGGGTCGGATGGATTACGTGCTTCAAATAACTCCGTTACCCTTGGTAATCCGCCGGTAATGTCACCGGTTTTACCAACGGCACGTGGAATTTTAACGAGGACATCACCTGCCTTTATGGTCTTACCTTCTTCAATCTGTAAGTGCGATCCGACAGGTAAGTCATAATTCTTCAATTCTTCACCATCAGATGAAATAATCTTGATAGAAGGATTCTTTGCCTTAACACGCGATTCGATAATTACCTTTTCCTGATAGCCGGTTTGTTCGTCAGCTTCTATTTTAAAAGTAACACCTTCTGTAATGTTGTCGAACAGCAATTTCCCGTCAACCTCTGATAAAATAACTGCATTGTAAGGATCCCATTCAGTAATCAGGTCATTTTTCTTAACACTTGCACCATTTGCGAAATAGAGGTTCGAAGCATAAGGAATATGACCGGATGCAAGAATAATTCCTGTTTGCGGATCAACAATTCTCATTTCAGCGGAACGGCCTAATACGATCTGGTAAGTACGTCCTTCAGCATTGGTATATTCTACCGAACGTAATTCATCAATTTCGATAGTACCTTCATATTTGGCAACTATTCGTGAAGCCGATGCAATATTTGCCCCGGCAACACCGCCCACATGGAATGTACGCAAAGTAAGCTGAGTTCCTGGCTCACCAATGGACTGAGCTGCTATTACACCAACTGCTTCTCCTTTTTGAACCATGCGTCCGGTAGCAAGATTACGACCATAGCACCTGGCACAAACACCTTGTTTCGATTCACAGGTAAGTACCGAACGGATCTCGACTGACTCGATAGGCGATCCTTCAATCAGTGCGCAAATCTCTTCGGTAAGTTCATTTCCGGCAACGGCAATAAGTTCACCACTGTGCGGGTGATAAATATCATGAAGAGTTACACGACCAAGAATACGATCGTACAATGACTCCACGAGTTCTTCATTTTTCTTTAAGGCGGTTGTTACACGTCCACGCAGAGTGCCGCAATCTGGTTCTGAGATTATAACATCCTGGCCTACGTCAACCAAACGACGGGTAAGATACCCGGCATCGGCAGTCTTAAGAGCTGTATCGGCAAGACCTTTACGTGCACCGTGGGTTGAAATGAAGTACTCAAGTACCGAGAGGCCTTCCTTCAGGTTCGAAAGAATTGGGTTTTCAATAATTTCACCACCGGTTGCTCCTGATTTCTGCGGTTTGGCCATCAGTCCGCGCATACCCGAAAGCTGCCTGATCTGTTCCTTCGATCCGCGGGCACCTGAATCGAGCATCATAAATGCAGGATTGAAGCCCTGGTTATCGGCAGCAAGATCAGTCATAACCTTCTTGGTAAGGTTCGAGTTGGTATGTGTCCAGATATCGATAATCTGATTGTATCGCTCGTTGTTGGTAATGAAACCCATGTTATAGTTATTCATTACTTCTTCAACTTCGATATTGGCTTTGTGAATCAGCTCTTCTTTAAGTTTAGGAACAACTACATCACCAAGGTTGAAAGAGAGACCTCCTTTGAAAGCCATTGTAAACCCAAGGCTCTTGATATCATCGAGGAAACGGGCAGCTTTTGCCGTACCGGTTTTCTTCAGCAGGTCACCAATAATATCACGAAGTGACTTCTTGGTTAAAAGCTGGTTGATGAATCCGAATTCTTCGGGAACAACCTGGTTGAATAGTACGCGGCCAACCGTGGTTTCAATGAGTTTTTCAGCTTTCACACCGTTTTCCTCCACAGGTACACGTACCTTGATCCAGGAATGCAGGTCAGCTTGCTTTTCGTTGTAGGCAATAATAACTTCTTCAGGTGAATAGAAACTTTTTCCTTCTCCCTTCATAATATGTCCGGGTTCTGATTTACGGCCTTTAGTAATATAATAGAGGCCAAGAACCATGTCCTGCGACGGTACCGTAATAGGTGCACCATTTGCAGGATTAAGAATATTATGTGAAGCAAGCATAAGAATCTGAGCTTCCAGTATTGCTGCGTTTCCTAAAGGAAGATGCACTGCCATCTGGTCACCGTCGAAGTCGGCATTGAAAGCCGTACAAGCCAGAGGATGAAGCTGGATAGCCTTTCCTTCAATTAGTTTTGGCTGGAATGCCTGAATACCTAACCTGTGCAGTGTCGGCGCACGGTTAAGCATAATTGGATGTCCTTTCAGTATATTTTCGAGGATTTCCCATACAACAGGATCCTTACGATCTACAATTTTCTTTGCCGATTTCACAGTTTTTACAATACCGCGTTCGAGCATCTTGCGAATAATAAACGGTTTGAACAGCTCCGAAGCCATATCTTTTGGAATACCGCATTCGTGGAGTTTAAGTTCAGGACCTACAACAATAACCGAACGACCTGAATAGTCGACACGTTTACCTAGAAGATTCTGACGGAAACGTCCTTGTTTCCCTTTCAGGCTGTCGCTGAGTGATTTAAGTGCGCGGTTCGATTCAGTTTTCACTGAACTGGCTTTGCGCGAATTATCGAATAGTGAATCCACTGCCTCCTGCAACATACGTTTTTCATTACGCATGATAACATCAGGAGCTTTAATTTCGATAAGGCGTTTCAAACGGTTGTTGCGGATGATAACCCTGCGATATAAGTCATTTAAATCGCTGGTTGCAAAACGGCCGCCATCCAAAGGGACCAACGGACGAAGTTCTGGCGGAATTACAGGAACGACTTTCACTATCATCCATTCAGGTTTGTTTTCACCACGGGATTGTGCGTCACGGAACGATTCATAAACCTGGAGGCGTTTAAGTGCTTCCATTTTACGTTGTTGCGAAGTTTCGGTATTTGCTTTGTGGCGTAAATCGTACGAAACCTGATCGAGATCAAGACGAGCCAGCAAATCTACCAGGGCTTCGGCACCCATTTTGGCAATAAACTTATTAGGATCGCTTTCGTCGAGATACTGATTATCTTTAGGCAGTTTATCGAGGAAATCGAAATATTCCTCCTCGGTTATAAAATCAAGGTTTTTGAGCCCTTCCGAAGCAAGAATACCTGGTTGAATAATTACATATCTTTCATAATATATAATTGAATCAAGTTTTTTGGATGGAACACCTAGCAATGCTCCGATTTTATTGGGCAACGAACGGAAATACCAGATATGTGCAACCGGAACAACCAACTGGATATGTCCCATGCGTTCGCGACGAACTTTCTTTTCGGTTACTTCTACACCGCAGCGATCGCAAACTATGCCTTTATATCTGATCCTTTTGTACTTCCCGCAATGACATTCCCAGTCCTTAACAGGTCCGAAAATGCGTTCACAGAACAAGCCATCCCTTTCGGGCTTGTATGTTCTGTAGTTTATAGTTTCGGGTTTAAGTACTTCTCCGCTTGATCTTTCAAGTATTGATTCAGGCGAAGCGAGACTTATCCTGATCCTGGAAAATTTATTTGCGGCTGTATTTTCTTTTCTGAAAGCCATATATCAAGAAAGGATTAACGATTAAAATTACTTTTGTTACACCTTAAACATCCGTCAACCGCTATCAGCATCATGCTGAGGTTAATCAACATGATGCAATGCGGTTTTTGAATATTTATTCGAAGCTTACGTTGAGACCTAAGCCCCTGAGTTCGTGAACAAGTACATTGAATGATTCAGGTATACCTGGAATTGGCATGTTTTCACCTTTAACAATGGCTTCATACGCTTTTGCCCTGCCTACAACATCATCCGATTTAACAGTGAGTACTTCCTGCAGAATATTAGCTGCACCATATGCTTCGAGTGCCCAAACTTCCATTTCTCCGAAACGCTGGCCCCCAAACTGAGCTTTACCTCCTAATGGTTGCTGGGTTATGAGTGAGTAAGGTCCGATTGAACGGGCATGCATCTTGTCATCAACCATATGATGAAGCTTCAGCATATAGATATAACCAACTGTTGCAGTCTGATCAAATTTCTCGCCTGTTCCGCCATCATAGAGGAATACTTTGCCATTTTCAGGAAGCCCTGCCTTTACCATGAGTTCATTGATTTGTTCAATAGAACCACCATCGAAAATAGGTGTGGCAAAATGGGTTCCGGTTTTAGCTCCTGCCCAACCCAGTACAGTTTCGAAAATCTGTCCGAGGTTCATACGCGAAGGCACACCAAGTGGGTTGAGAACGATATCAACAGGAGTACCATCTTCGAGGAAAGGCATGTCTTCTTCACGTACTATACGTGCAACAATACCTTTATTCCCGTGGCGGCCTGCCATTTTATCACCAACTTTAAGTTTACGTTTCTTAGCAACGTAAACTTTTGCCATCTGAACAATACCGTTTGGTAATTCATCACCTACAGTTGCAACAAATTTCTTCCGGTTGTAAACACCCAGAATTTCCTTGTACTTGATAATGAAGTTGTTGATAAGTTGTTTGATGAGATCATTAACATCCTTATCGGTTGTCCATTTATTAGGATTTACATTGATGAAATCAATTCCCATTAACATTTTCTGGGTGAATTTAACCTTTTTAGGAACCATCTCATTCTTAAAGTTATTGTAAACACCCTGCGATGTTTTACCACTAACCAGAACAGTGAGTTTGTCAACAAGTTTCTGCTTTAATTCAGCCGTATTCTTACCGAACTCATCGTCGAGTTCCTTAACAATGTCCTTTTCCCTGGCCTTAAGTTTTTTATCCTTAACAACTCTTGAGAAAAGTTTCTTGTCAACAACTACACCCTTCATTGATGGAGGTGCCTTGAGCGAAGCATCTTTTACATCACCGGCTTTGTCGCCGAAAATGGCACGGAGGAGTTTTTCTTCCGGTGTAGGATCGCTTTCACCTTTTGGCGTTATTTTACCAATCAGTATGTCGCCTTCGTTAACCTCGGCACCGATACGGATCAATCCGCTCTCGTCGAGATCTTTTGTTGCTTCCTGGCTGACATTTGGAATATCATTGGTCAACTCCTCAACACCACGTTTGGTATCGCGCACTTCGAGTGTAAATTCCTCGATATGAAGTGAAGTGAAAATATCTTCTTTCACAACACGTTCTGAAATTACGATAGCATCTTCAAAGTTGTACCCTTTCCATGGCATGAACGCTACCATCAGGTTGCGGCCTAAAGCAAGTTCACCTGCCTGAGTGGCATATCCTTCGCACAATACCTGTCCTTTTTTAACCTTATCGCCTTTGCGGACGATAGGCCTCAAATTGATACAGGTGTTCTGGTTGGTACGCGAAAATTTGGTAAGATTGTAAACTTTAAGATCGTCATCAAAGCTGACAAGCCGTTCTTCTTCGAGACGTGCATATCGGATCACAATCTGAACCGAATCAACGTATTCCACAATACCATCGCCTTCGGCATTGATAAGTACACGTGAGTCCTGCGCAACGCGGCCTTCGATACCAGTACCTACAATCGGCCTTTCGGGATTGAGAAGAGGTACAGCCTGGCGCATCATGTTCGATCCCATGAGAGCACGGTTAGCATCATCATGTTCGAGGAACGGAATCAGCGAAGCGGCTATGGAAGCGATCTGGTTAGGAGCAATATCGATAAGGTCAACCTTTTCCTTTTCAATTAAAGGATAATCGGCCAGATAACGTACTTTCACCTTGTCGTCAGCAAAATTACCCTGGTCATCCATATGGGTAGTAGCCTGAGCAATAATCTTGTTTTCTTCTTCTTCAGCACTCAGGTACAATGTTTCAGAAAGATCAACCTTTCCGTTAACAACACTTTTATAAGGAGTTTCGATGAAACCTAATTTGTTGATCTTTGCAAAAACGCAAAGGGAAGAAATAAGTCCGATGTTCGGTCCTTCCGGAGTTTCAATAGTACAGAGGCGTCCATAATGTGTATAATGAACGTCACGTACTTCGAAACCGGCTCTTTCGCGTGAAAGTCCTCCGGGTCCAAGAGCAGAAACCCTGCGTTTATGAGCAATTTCACTCAGCGGGTTTGTCTGATCCATGAACTGGGATAACTGGTTAGTACCAAAAAATGAGTTGATAACACTCGATAAAGTTTTGGCATTAATCAGATCCATTGGGGTAAACACCTCGTTGTCGCGCACATTCATACGTTCGCGGATGGTACGGGCCATACGGGCCAATCCAACACCAAACTGGTTGTAGAGTTGCTCTCCAACAGTACGAACACGACGATTACTTAGGTGATCGATATCATCAACCTCAGTTTTTGAGTTGATAAGACCGATAAGGTATTTTATAATCGAAATAAGGTCTTCTTTTGTAAGAACTTTTGTTTCGAGAGGAATATCAAGGGAAAGTTTTTTGTTGATCCTGTAACGGCCAACATCACCAAGATCGTAACGTTTATCAGAGAAAAATAATTTCTCGATAATTCCACGCGCTGTTTCTTCATCAGGTGGTTCGGCGTTACGTAACTGGCGGTATATATATTCAACAGCTTCTTTCGAACTGTTGGCGGTATCCTTTTGTAAGGTATTGAAAATGATTGAATAATCCTGCGAGCTGATATCATCACGGTGAAGCAATATTGATTTGGCGCCTGCATCAACAATCATATCGATATGCTGGTTTTCAAGAACAGTTTCGCGGTCAATAATAACATCAGTACGCTCTATAGATACAACTTCACCAGTATCTTCATCACCGAAATCTTCGATCCAGGTCCTTAAAACTCTGGCTGCAAGTTTACGGCCAATGTATTTCTTCAGACCGGCTTTACTAACTTTAATCTCTTCAGCGAGATTAAAGATTTCGAGAATGTCTTTGTCGCTTTCGAAACCAATTGCCCTGAGCAGAGTGGTAACAGGTAATTTCTTTTTCCGGTCGATGTACGCATACATCACGTGGTTGATGTCCGTAGTGAACTCCATCCACGATCCCTTGAAAGGAATAATCCTGGCCGAATACAATTGCTGGCCATTGGTATGAAAACTTGTACCGAAAAATACGCCCGGCGAACGATGTAACTGCGAAACAACCACGCGTTCAGCACCATTTACAACAAAAGTGCCTTTAGGAGTCATCTACGGGATCAGTCCCAGATATACGTCCTGTATGATAGTTTCGAAGTCCTCGTGTTCGGGATCAGTACAAAAGAGTTTCAATTTTGCTTTAAGAGGGACACTGTATGTCAGGCCTCTTTCGATACACTCCTCAATGGAATAGCGGGGTGGATCAATAAAATAATCCAGAAACTCCAGAACAAAATTATTCCTGGCATCGGTAATCGGGAAATTTTCCGAGAAAACCTTAAAAAGGCCTTCATTTACACGATTGTCAGGATTTGTTTCCAGCTGGAAAAAGTCCTGGAAGGACTTTATTTGAACTTCGAGAAAATCAGGATAAACTCCCTTGATTTTGGATGTTCCGAAGCTTGTTCGTTCAGTTTTTTGTGAAGCCAAAGCCATGAAATTTAAGATTTAAATAAACAAAGTATTTTTAAACAATTAATCCCGATATAAAAATCGGGAAGAAAACTGACTACTTATCTACGCGTAGAGCGTAAATAAGCAGTCGGTTTGGTAATTGTAGTCAAATAGCAATATTTACTTTATCTCAACTTCAGCACCAGCGTCTTCGAGTTGTTGTTTAAGGGCGTTTGCTTCGTCCTTAGTTACACCTTCTTTCAAAGCCTTTGGAGCTGCGTCAACTAAGTCTTTTGCTTCTTTGAGGCCCAGGCTGGTTAATTCTTTTACAAGTTTAACCACAGCCAGTTTAGCCTGGCCAGCGCTCTTGAGAATAACATTGAATGAAGTTTGTTCTTCAACTACAGGAGCTTCGGCACCTGCTGAAGCCATCATTACAGGGGCTGCAGCTGCAGGTTCAATTCCGTATTCGTCCTTAAGTATCTGAGCAAGTTCATTTACTTCTTTTACTGTCAGATTAACTAACTGTTCAGCGAAAGCTTTCAAGTCTGCCATTTTATTTGTTGTTTTTAGTGTTTTACAATAATTGATTTTTTCTTTTTTGTACGTCGCCTGTTGTTATGCAGGACGTTCGGACAAGGTCTTAAGTACACCTGATAGTTTCTGTCCACCGGATTGAAGTGCAGAGATAACATTCTTGGCTGGTGAATTGAGTAATGCAATAATGTCGGCTATAAGTTCGTTTTTGGTCTTAATAGCCATTAATGCATCCAGTTGATTATCACCAATAAAGGTCATTTCTTCTACATATGCTCCTTTGAGCAGGGGTTTTGCAGATGTTTTCCTGAATTCTTTGATAAGCTTAGCCGGAACATTACCCTGCTCAGCCATCATAATTGAGGTGTGACCTTTCAGAACATCGTACAGATTTCCAAAGTCCTTGCCGGACTTTTCCATTGCTTTTTGAAGCAATGTGTTTTTAACTACGACCAACTTTACTTCTTTCTTGAAGCAGAGGCGGCGAAGCTTTCCGGTATTTTCCACATTCATATCTGAAATATCAGTTATGTAGAGATACCTGGCAGCTTTTAAATCCTCAGTCAAGGTTTCGATAAGTTGACTCTTGTCTTCTTTTCTCATAGCGATTTTTGTTCTTTAAGGATCAAGTACTTGTTCTTTCCGGATTTATTTTACCGATTTTTCATCGATACGTACGCCAGGACTCATAGTACTCGACATAAAGACGCTTTTTACATAAGTACCTTTTGCAGAAGAGGGTTTCAGCTTAACGATGGTTGCCAGTAATTCTTTGGCATTATCAATAAGTTTATCCTGTTCGAAAGATACTTTGCCAATACCGGCATGAATGATTCCGAATTTATCAACTTTAAAGTCGATTTTACCGGCTTTCACTTCAGCGACAGCTTTTCCTACATCCATTGTAACGGTACCGGTCTTTGGGTTTGGCATAAGGCCACGGGGACCAAGTATGCGGCCAAGAGCACCAACTTTGGGCATAATGCTAGGCATTGTAATAATAACGTCAACGTCGGTCCAGCCTTCTTTAATTTTCTGGATATACTCGTCAAGGCCTACATAATCAGCTCCGGCAGCTTTTGCTTCGTCTTCCTTGTCAGGAGAACAAAGCACCAGAACACGTACAGTTTTTCCGGTTCCATGCGGCAAGGTAACAATACCTCTAACCATCTGGTTGGCTTTGCGTGGGTCAACTCCAAGACGTACATCTATATCAACAGAAGCGTCGAATTTTGAGGTAGTTATGTCTTTGACAATACGCGCAGCATCAGCTAGTGTATAGGTAGCATCCTTGTCGTACTTAGCTAAAGCCAGTTTTTGATTTTTTGTCAATTTAGCCATTTTACGTAAGGTTAATGGTAATAACACATTTTTAATTCATGAAAGCCTGATCTCCCGATCAGCTTTACATCTTTGGGAATTCGCCTTGTACAGTGATGCCCAAACTACGGGCAGAACCTGCAACCATGCGCATAGCGGATTCGAGTGTGAAACAGTTGAGGTCTTCCATTTTGCCTTCAGCAATTTCTTTGACCTGGTCCCACGTAACCGAAGCAACCTTTTTACGGTTTGGTTCGGCCGATCC
>JBBQUX010000038.1:0-27467 GCA_038212135.1 Bacteroidales bacterium
GTTACAGTAGAGTTGCATAATGCTACAGCTCCTTATGCAGTGGCATACACTTACAGCGGTGTTGATTTGAACACCAACGGGACGCTTTCAATTCCATCCATTCCTGGTTCAGTTACAGGTTCGTACTACATTGTGATCAAACACCGCAACAGCATTGAAACCTGGAGTAAGCTTGCTTTTAATTTCTCAGGGGCAGGACCATTTACATACAACTTCAGTACTGCTGTAACACAGGCTTATGGTGATAATATGAAATTAAAAGGCGGAGTGTATGTAATCTATGGTGGTGATTTCTCACAAGATGGCCTTGTAGATGGATCAGATATGGCTGCTATTGATAATGCATCTACGGCATCTCTTCCAGGTTATAATCCTCAGGATGTTAACGGAGATGGATTGGTTGATGGATCAGACATGGCTCTGGTTGACAACAATTCAACTGCCAGTATTCAATCTATTAAGCCATGATATATTGAATATTAGATATGAGCCAAAGAATTTTCTATTGAATACCAATGGAAAATTCTTTGGTTTAATAAACTCATGTATTCAATAAATTAAACTACTGTACTAAAACTGTTATGGTTTCTGAGGAATAGAATAATTATCAACATTAAGTAGTTTACACCACCGTCCTGCCCAACTGTCCGCCATCAATAAGGTTGGCTATTCTCTTGGCATTCATAAACTGCTTCTGCAGATCGATAGAAATATCATCCGATTCAGCGTTTTTAATTTTTTCGGGCAGTTCTTTCAGAATCTGCCGTACCCGTTTCGATTTAAACGATAAAATGGAATTCGGAATAAGGAAATCAAGCACTTCGTGCTCCTGAAGCAGGCGTATTTTGCGTTTCTCCCAGTTCGGACTGAATGTATATTTTGTAGCTATTAAATCAATAACAGGGCCGGAAACTGCATTGTCGGGATGGTTGGTCAGTTTGCGGTAATTAATATCCGGGTTGTCCTTCATCTCTTTTACACAGGGTATCGAAAATCTGCTGGTAATTCGAATTGCTGAAATCGGGTTCGTCGGATTTTATATCGTTAATTATAAAACTGGCAGCTTTCACTTTATTTTTTACCGGCTCGCCGCTTTCGGGATCAGGATAATTTGTTTCAATTTCAATATCTCCGTAAAGGAGTAACTGCCTGATAATCTCACGCTCAATATCGTCGGTGCTGAGGGTGTCGAACGATTCCTGCTGCTGTGCGGCTGGCTCATGGGCAATAAGATCATCAAGTTCTTCAGTCTCGGGAGCGGTGGCACCCGATTTCTGAGTGTATTTCTTTCGCAGCAGTTTGTTGAGTTCATTCAGGATGGCTTTTTCGTCCATCTGCATACGGTCGGCACTTTCCTTCACATAGGCAAGGCGGGTAAGCTGGTCGGGGATAAGCGAAATGCTTTCGATAAATTCTTTCAGCACGGCTACCCGTTTCAGCGGATCGCGGCCGGTTTCGCTTAGTAAAAGGTCAATTTTGAAATGGATAAAATCCTTGGCATTTTGCTGGATAAACTCCTGCACCTCGACACCTCGGCGCGTTCGGGCGTAGGAATCCGGGTCTTCGCCATCAGGAAACAGCACCACTTTCACGTTCATTCCCTGCTCCAGGATCATATCAATTCCGCGGAACGAGGCTTTGATACCAGCAGGATCGCCATCGTAAAGTATGGTAATATTTGGGGTGTAGCGTTTTATCAGCCTGATCTGGTCAACGGTAAGCGAGGTCCCTGACGAAGAAACTACATTCTGAACTCCGGCGCGGTACATCGAAATTACATCAGTGTATCCTTCCACCAGGAAACACATGTCGTTAGCGGCAATGGAATGTTTGGCAAAAGAAATCCCGTAAAGGACCTTGCTTTTGTTATAAATCTCGCTTTCGGGCGAATTCACGTATTTCGGACGTGTTTTATCCGAAGTCATGATACGTCCGCCAAAACCAATAACCTTGCCTGCCTGGCTATGAATCGGGAACATCACCCTTCCGCGGAAGCGGTCGTAAAGTCTTTCGTCTTTTTTTATACTTAAGCCCGATTTCTCAAGCATTTCGGCACTGTAGCCGTTGTTGAGGGCATGTTTGCTGAACGAGTCCCACGCTTCGGGACTATAACCCAGCTGGAACTCACGAATGGTATCGTCGCTGAAACTACGGCCATGGAAATACGATAAGCCAACCGACAAACCTTCATCGGTATTGAATAACTGGTCGGCGAAAAATTTAGCTGCAAAATCGGTAATTGCCAACAGTCCTTCACGTGCTGATTTATCTGCAATTTGCTCAGCGGTTTCAGCTTCTTCCTGTATATCAATATGGTATTTTTTAGCCAGGTAACGCAAGGCTTCGGGATAAGTGAATTTCTCGTGTTCCATCACAAAATTCACCGAATTACCGGCTTTGCCGCAGCCAAAACATTTGTATATCCCTTTGGTTGGCGAAACATGAAACGACGGTGTGCGTTCGTTATGAAAAGGGCATAGGCCGGTAAAATTGCTTCCGCGTCGTTTCAGTGCCACAAAATCGCCTACTACCTCCTCAACCCGGGCGGCATCAAATATCTGCGATATGGTATCGTGAGGGATCACGGTCGGGGGAATGAAATTGGGTTATGCAAAATAACGAAAAAATCGGGTAAGTAGGAGAATTCAAGAATTCGGAATTTGACCTCATCCGCCTTCGGCACCTTCTCCTCAAAGGGAAGGAAAGCGGGCTTTTTGCTACACCTCATACTCCCTGCGGGCATCTTCTCCTCAAGGAGAAGAAAATGGGGCTTTTTTGCTTTACTGAGATGGAACGATCAATTGTGTACAAAATGTCAGATTATTTTTTTGATAAACTGATTTATTGCCTGTTTAAATCAACAACCCGTCCGCAATCCTTTCCTCCAGGAGAGAGCAAGGTGAGATTATTCCTCCAGAAATAAAATTGTCCCCACATCCACCGGTGGTCCTTCATACAACTCAACGGGTTCTATCCCTGCTGCGGCAATAAAATCCCTGATAAGTCCTTCATGCTCAAAAAATAATAAACTTCCGCAAAGGAATAAAGTTTCCCGGAAAAGACCGCAGGCTCCTCCGAAAAATCCATGTTCAAAACCATCAAGTTTTATACACAAAGGATTCACAAAAAGCACTTCAAGGTGACGTTGAATAAGTGATTTCTCAATTCCGCGGTCGGAAGTTATAAACGAATCATTGGGTAAAGCAAGCAGGTTGCATTGAACATAACCCTGTTTTACAGGAATAATTTCGTGGTCTGGGTTCAATTTTGCAATAACCGGGTCAGCAATTTCCGGATTTTGAATTATAAACCTGTTTGTTACTAGCGAATTGATATGAGCTGATCCGGGATACTTTTGTCCAACAGCTAACGATCCTTTCGTAAAGGATACAGAGTTGTGTTTCAAAATGCTGAAATACGTTTCCGGAAGATTGGGCGCAACAACAAGTCCGCCAGGAGTTTTGCAGAAAAAAATATCAGGATGCCCCGAAATAGCTTTATAGGTAATGCCTTCGGTGGCAAAAACAATCACTTCGCCGTAAGCTGCCAATGTTTGTCTGGCTATAACCGGCATTTTGCTGTCACACAGTATCAGCATGGAATTCAAATCCTTTTAATTCATCACTTTCGGCGAATACAACTTTTCTGAAACTTTCGAGCAGCATGGTTTTATTTAAAGCTTTATATCCGATAGCCGGATTTCGCATGCCACTGGCAATCGTAAGCGTTAGCAGGTTACGTTTCCCGTTTTGGAAAATCATTGTGCTGAAAATCCTTTTCCATATTTCGGAGAAAACCATTTCGCCAAATGCTACTTCGAAAGGTCCTGCTACCAGGCTGCTGCGGTCGAGCAAGCCTTCGGAAGGATGCAGCCCGATACGAAGAATTTTTACATCTGCTTCTATAAACAAAGGCACCAGATCGGCCACTCTGCTTATAGCTTCCTCAAGCGAAAGTGGCTGGTATTTCCCTTCATGGTAAAGATGCTCAAGTTCGGTGCTTTTAATAACAAGGGTAGGGTAAATTCGCGTACAATCGGCTCCCAAACGAATAATTTCCTTTGCAGTGAAAAGTGATTTTTCAGCTGTATCACCCGGCAAACCTATCATCATCTGCAACCCGAGTTTAAATCCATTTTCCTTTATCATTTTTGCTGCTTCCTGCACCTGCGCAGCCGTATGTCCGCGACCGGCAAGTTTCAGCACTTCATCGTCGAGCGACTGCGCCCCAAGTTCGATTGAAGTGACTTTGTACCGTTTGAGGAAATCTAAAATTTCCTTGATAATATAATCAGGCCGGGTCGAAAGCCTTATTCCCTGCACCCTGCCAGACTGAATATACTGCTGAACGGATTCAAGATAAGCCTTTTGCTCTCCAACAGGAATACCGGTAAAATTACCGCCAAAAAAGCCGATTTCCACCTCACTGCCTTCAGGAATTGTAAGCAGAAGAGCATTCACTTTTACAATAACCTCTTCCACCGATGGCGCACATTCAGCTCCCGCAATGCGGTGCTGGTTGCAGAAAACACATTGGTTCGGACAGGCTTCTTCGGGAATAAAAACGGGGATGGTGTAATGGCGTAATTTCATGAAAGGCAAAGATAACAGTTTCGGGCAATGAGTTTCAGGAATTGATTTTTGCACAAAAAAAACCGGGGAGAGATTAGCCCCGGTGCAAGTAGTGTGAAGATTTAACAATATAGGAGAATTAAACCTTACCGGCTTTCTTCTCTTTCTTTTCGAGACGTTTTTCTTTTAATGATTTGGCAGCAGGCTTTTTAACCTCTTTATTTTCTTTATCTTTTGACTTTCCCATAACACAAAATTTTATTGGTTAAATAAATAACAAATATAGACTATTAATTATTGCAAAACAAGTGAAAATATTTTGAAAACTTTTGTGAATAACCGGGCTTCATCATTTTTTGATGCACTGCAAGAAATAATCCAGGTTTGCAAACTGTTTTATTTTCATATCAAAAACAATTAGAATTAATTGCCTGATAATGAATTTTGTACCTTTTCCTTGATGAAAAGGTATCCAAAAATCAAGGCTTTATGTTTCTAAGCCAGAGGTATCTCCACGCAATACAATGCATGAGAGAATAGTACAACTCCAGGCAATTGCCGTTGCTGTGTATTGATACGCATATGCCATTCGCACATACCTCCGGCTAAGAAACGCAGGCGCATTTTTATAAGGCCGGTCCCTGCTATGAGAGCTTCCTCTTATGGCAACATAGCGGAACAACGATTTGGTTTTTGATGATGATTTTCACGGTGTAGGGACCGGCCTAATAGAAATTTCACAACAGATGCAGACGAAGGTAAACGGCGCGGGCATGTGCGTAGCAAAACACCAGCCTCACGTGCAGCATGGATATGGGAAAATCTATCAGGCTCATCCCGATTTATTGGGATCACGAGCCTTTCCGAGGCGTACATCTGTGTGAAATTTGTATAAAGCCTTGACCTTTTATTCGCCCATTGCTTATTATAGGAGCTCATGAGACCGCTTCGCTAAGCTGGTTCTTTTGTGTCATGACAAAAGGACGTAAAATAATCAAAAACCCTATCCTTTCGGAGATAGAATAGAAAACGAATCAACTCTAATTTACATGCAACATAGAATCAAATTGTAATGAAAATACATGTTAGTGAAACTTTCAAAATAACTTCTCCAATTGCAAGTGAGGTAGGAATAACTGCGACTGTGCAACCTAATGATCAGAGGTTAGTTTTGTTTGTTGGCGGTGTCTGGTCAAGAGCTTTAGTCCGTAGGACTTCAATATCAATAAAAGAAAATCTGCAATAGGAACATTGCCCGTAGGGCATTAACATAAAAAAAGCTGTGAAAAAAACGAAGCTCTGCTATTCATAAGTTTTGAGGAGGTTAATATGTAAGTTTCTCCTAAGTAAATCACCCCTCTCCGTCGGTGGCTGAGCCTGGTAGAAGCCAGGAGAGGGGGCCAGGGGGAGAGTTTAACCATTTAAAACGATGAAAACGCATCATTTTAGTACATCCAATTGAGCAAATCCATATCATTAAAACAGCAATTATTCAAGAAATCGGTGTTATTTGTTAAATCTATTCGTCAGTAGTGTATGTGTATCCTAAATGTATTTAACTTTGAAAGAAAATATACTATGAAAAAGGCACATCAATTTTTAACTATTAATGCAGCAATTATTTTCATGATCGCTATTGCTGTTTTGGCTCTCGGTATGCGTCGCCTCGATTCTTCGCGGGTACAGGACAAACGCACTGCCCTGGAACAGTTTATTAAGGAATCAGCAATGCCTTTCAAAAATCTTAAATCAACAAAAAAAGGCAAAACGGATAAAGCCGATTCGCCCGACCTGGCTTCGCTACAGGATTTTTTCATGACTATGGATCCTGCTGAGCAGCGGGTTCCCGCCGAAAGGCTTCCCAAGGCTTATGAAGAACTGGTTGCCATGCAGGCAAAACACTACAAATCAGGTGATTATCAACTTCACTGGACCGGTACTGATGTCGAAATGGGCGGCCGCACACGTAGTATTATGTGGGATCCTATGATAAATAATAAGGTATGGGCGGGAAGTGTAACCGGCGGATTGTGGTACAATGACGACATCACTTCCGAAAACACATCATGGCATCCGGTAAATGATTTGTGGGATAACCTCGTTATCAGCAGTATAACATATGATCCCAACAGTCCGCTTAGTATGTATATCGGCACCGGCGAAGCGCAAACGGCACTTATTACTTACCGCGAATCGGGCGGAAGGGGTGTGGGAATATGGAAAACCACCGATGGCGGTCAGAACTGGACTTTGTTACCTTCCACATCACAATTTGCCTATGTAACTAAAGTAGTTGTCCGCAACGAAAGTGGCAACAGTGTGATTTATGCAGGTGTAGTTTCAGGGTTCTATCATGGAATACAGCAAAGTGAACCTTCCGATGGACTATACCGTTCAGCAGACGGGGGACTCACCTGGCAACAGGTATTACCTGATATTACAGGGTATGCGGTGCCTTATCCCCCGAGTGATGTTACCCTGGGAGCCGATGGCCGCATCTATGTGGGAACCATGCAAAACACATCAGGAAAAGGCGGATGTGTTGTCCTTTATTCGGATAATGGAACCCCGGGCACCTGGACGAAATACGAAAATGTAGCCACACTCATACAATCAGGTACTGGTATGCCTTTACCCGGCAGGGTTGTTATAGCTACCGCGGCATCCGATGCCAATATTGTATATGCCGCCTTTTCTGCCGGAGTGAAAAATACCGGCGAGCAACCCGTTTACAAGGGGAAATACATTTACAGGTCTGTCAACAAAGGCGTTACCTGGAATGCAGTCAGTTTGCCCGGAGGCAATTCTGATTGGGCAAATCTGGCCTGGCATGCCATGATTATAAGTGTCGATCCTGCTAATCCCGACCTGGTATATGCCGGTGGACTTGATCAATGGCGTACCACCAATGCCGGGGCTACATGGTCTCATCTTTCGGACTGGTCTATGATGTATTATGGCGGAGGAGACGAATATCTCCATGCCGATCAACATTGTGTCGTTTACAAGCCCGGTACTTCAAACACAATACTATTCGGTACCGATGGCGGCGTTTTTTATACTGCCAACGGCAATGCAGCTACACCGGTTTTCAAACAGAAAAACAAAAATTTCAACTGCCTGCAGTTTTATTCGGGGGCAATACACCCCGGGGCAGGGCAGAATAAATTTATGGGCGGCCTTCAGGATAATGGCTCTCTGTTGTACGAGGGTGATCCGATCAGTATTAACAGCATGATTTCGGGTGGCGACGGGGCTTATTGTTTCTGGGACAAAGAAACGCCATTGGTTTATTTTACTTCACTCTATTACAACTGGTATTATATGTTTTATAATGGCTATCAGGTAAATGAAACCGGTTATTACAGAAGTGGCGTATTTATTAATCCCGCCGATTACTATAGCTGGGGGAATACACTCTTTGCCAATGCTGTCGATTTCTGGGGAGGCAGTGCTGATTCATTGTTAGTTATCGATAATATTCCTTCGAATGCCGATGTGTATTTCCTTGAGGCGGGTACAGGAAGCAGCAGTTATTTTTCGCATGTTAAAGTATCTCCGCTGAGTATCGGCTATTTCCCGAACTTATTCCTGGGTACTGTTTCAGGTAAACTGTATAAAAATACAGGGGCGTATTCAGTACCTTCCACCGCTGAAATCGGTAGCCCGTTATTTCCCGCCGGCAATATTTCATGTGTATCCGTAGGTGGCTCCGAAGATACGCTCCTGGTTACGTTCAGCAATTATGGCGTTTCTTCTGTCTGGCAAACATATGACGGCGGGCAGCAGTGGAGGGAAGTGGAAGGCAACCTGCCCGATATGCCTGTGCGGTGGGCAATCTATCACCCGCACAATACAAAGCAGGCACTTATAGCTACTGAATTAGGCGTTTGGTCAACCAATAATCTTAATGAAACCAATGTGGTTTGGACTCCGCAAACCGAAGGCATGGCGAATGTACGTGTTGATATGCTTACTTTACGCACCTCGGATAATACAGTGCTGGCAGCATCGCACGGCAGGGGATTGTTTACCTGTACTTTTCCGCTCGACCTTAATACTTCAACCCCTGAGCTACCGGAAGCGAAAAATCCTTTTACGGTATTTGTTTCGTCTTCCGGAATAGAGATTCATTCATCGTCAGCACAACAATCAGAATTTGCAATTTATACCATGGCGGGCAGCGAAGTGATGACCGGTAAGATGGCAAAAGGCATTACGCACAAGACTATTAATACTGACGAATTATCGCACGGAGTATACCTGCTGAAAATACAGGCAGGTAAACATAAGTTGGTGAAGAAGGTTGTGTTGTAGGAAATATATTCTTAAGAATTTATTTTTCCCCCAATACCTCCATCGCTTTCATAAATGCTTTATCCGTCCGCAGGAAAATCGGGTAAAATCCTTTTGAATCATAAAGGTTACGGGCAATAAAGCTTTTCATCAGGTCGGCAATATGTTGTTGCGAAGCTATCGTTTCGGAAGAAGGGTATTTTATTCCGTTCTTTTCGGCATAAGCCACATATTCATTAAACAAACTGCCGCTAACATTGAACATTTTATCGAATTGCTTTGCATCTTTATAGGATTTCATTGCGGCGCGGTTGCGGTCAGTATAATCAAATGCAAACTGGTATAATATACCTTTGTTTACTGATTCGTTGTAGAATTTTAATGCGGCATTGCGTTCAACGGGGATAAAAATATCAGGCATAATGCCTCCTCCGCCATATACAGTTTTTCCTCCCGGGGTTTTATATTTCAGCGAATCATTCATTTTAACACTGTCAGCACTTTCGAGTTCGCCATCCTGCATACGGTGGTAATATTCCATGTAATACTCTTCAGCTCCTTTGCTGTATGGTTTCTGAATACTGCGGCCGGTAGGGGTATAATAGCGTGCAACAGTGAGCCTCAGAGCCGATCCGTCGCTCAGGCTTACCTGTTCCTGTACAAGTCCTTTCCCAAACGAACGACGGCCGATAATAGTACCGCGGTCATTGTCCTGAATTGCTCCTGAAACTATTTCACTCGCCGATGCAGATCCTTCATCAATCAATACTACTACCGGTAAGTCGTCCCAAACCCCTTCAGATGTGGAATTTGCCACCTGTTTTGGCCGGTGAAGGCCTTGGGTATAAACGATTAGCTTATTATCGGGTAAAAATTCATCTGCCGCGGCAATAGCTTCCTGCAGGTATCCGCCCGAATTGCCTCTGAGGTCGAGTATAAGCTTACGAATGCCATTTTCCTTTAATTCAATAAGTGCTTTGTGAAGTTCGTCTCCCGTGGTAGCACTGAATTTACTGATTTTTACATATCCGGTTTCCGCGTTTACAGCATAGGAAATATCGATGCTCCAGGTGGGGATCACGTCGCGGGTGATGGTGAAATCAATAAGTTTTTTTAAGCCCTTCCTGAAAATTCCAACCTTTACTTCTGTTCCTTTCGGACCTTTCAGCAATTTCATGACTTTTTCATTCTCAATCTTTATACCAGCTATATTTTTGCCTTCAACTTTAACAATCCGGTCGCCTGCCAGCAACCCGACTTTTTCCGAAGGACCACCGGGAATAGTATTTATTACCATTACGGTATCACGTTCAATCTTAAACTGTACTCCGATTCCTTCGAAATTGCCCATTAAGGGATCGTTTGCATCAGCAAATTCCGATGCGGGAATATACACCGAATGTGGATCAAGGCTCAGCAGCATTCCTGTTATGGCTTCGTCATTTAATTTTTTCGTATCAACGCTGTCAACGTAGTTCCTGTTGATGAAACTGATTAATTCGGTAAGTGTGCTTTTCAGATGCGCTCCTCTCAATAATGCATAATTCTGCACGAACGAACTTCGCATCAGGTAATATCCTGTAAGTATTCCAACAATAAGCACCATTGCAAAGGCTATGGGCAGGTATATATAAAGGCTTCGGTTATTTTTCATTTAAGGTTTTAATCTTTTAAAGGATACTCATTTCAGAAACAAGGTGCAAAAGTACAAAGTTTGAACACACAGAGGGTAAGCGCATTTTCATCCGGAACTATGGAGACCAAAGATCTGGACATTACCACCCCCCCCACAATCCGCAATGCCCAATCCGCAATCCGCAATCCGCAATCCGCAATCGCCAATCCCCAATCCCCAATCCCCAATCCTCAATCCGACATTATTACTCCCCATACTTCGCAGCTGCTTCCTTCAAGGTATAATCCGACCACATCAGGAACATATGTTCAACTTTTTCTCTACTGTAAGCCTTATCCTGCTCAAGATACCAACTATCCTGTGTATGAATTACATTGCCTTTTTCATCGAGAATTACAAATACCGGAAATCCGAATCGCTGCGGGTAGCCCAGTGTTGCAAGTAATTCGTTGTTTTCATTCTCCTTGCTGTAATTTACCTTTACTACTTCGTAATTAGCATGGATCAGGCTGTCGAGTTTCTGATCTTCAGTCACCATTTTGTGAAATTTAATACACCAGGGGCACCAGTTACCGCCAATCTGAAGAAAAACATGTTTCCCCCCGGCAGCGGCTTTTGCAACTGCAGCTTTAACTTCGGCTTTCGCATCAGCTTCCGTTTTATAAATAGGTACCGGTTGCTGTGCTGATAATCCGGCACTGAGCAAGCATCCAAGGCACATGAGTACTAAAAATCGTTTCATAATTCTATTGTTAACGGGTTTTATAGGTCTATGGATATAACAGATTTTGTTTGCAAATGTACTTCCCGTAACGCTGCTTTCATGTTAAAATTTCACAAATGCAAAGGTAAAAACTCCTGACAGGTAAAAAGGCTCATTAGCTTTTTCTAATTTTGTCATTCCAGGACTTACTTTTATTTATCAGTGAAATACCATGAATTTCGTTATTGATGCAGGGAACACACTCACCAAACTGGCTTTGTTCCAGGGAAGGGAGATGGTTGCATTTGTAAGTTTTGCCGGGGTTGATGTTATGCAAATCAGGCAGTTTTGCGAGAGTAATGCACCTGTTAAAAGCGTTATTGTTTCAACAGTAAAAGAATATCCTTCCGAGGTTGATAGTTTTCTGCGTAAAAGCTACCAAACGGTTTTTTTTAACCATCACACAGCTGTACCTGTTATAAATAAATACAGTTCTCCCGAAACGCTGGGCAAGGATAGGTTGGCAGGGGTGGTGGGAGCCCGGTTCCTTGTTCCCGGATGCGATATTCTTGTTATTGATTCAGGAACGGCTATAACCTACGATCTGATAACCGCAGCCGGGGAGTATCTGGGTGGAGGTATTTCGCCGGGTTTATCAATGCGTTATAAAGCGTTGCACACTTTTACAAACCGTTTACCGTTACTCGATTATTATGATGATGCTCAACTGATCGGTGATGATACTTCATCAAGTATTCATTCGGGTGTGCTGAATGGTGCACTTGCCGAAATGGAAGGAATTATTAAGAGCTACCAGATACTTTATCCCGGACTCAAAATAATTCTGACTGGTGGAGACCATAATTATTTTGATAAAAGATTAAAAATTAAGACCTTTGCGGCCCCCAATCTGGTGCTGGAGGGTTTAAACCTAATACTCGATTTCAACATTGAAACACTTTAAAATTATTCACAAACTTACACTGGCTGTAGTATTGCTTTTACCTGCTTTCATAGCAACAGCACAGGTTAAGATTTCTTCCCCATATTCACTTTTTGGGATTGGTAATTTATATGGTGTAAGCAGCCAGATGAATATGGCTATTGGTGGTGCTGCCACGGCATTCAGCAGCCCCTACTTTATCAACCCGGCCAATCCGGCTTCGTATATGGCATTCGATACCAACAGTTTTGTATTCGACGGGGCTTTCAACCTCCGGTCAGGTACACTCAAAACCACCACAGAATCGCAAAAAACCAGGTTTGGCACCTTGTCGAACCTCTATTTCGGGTTTCCGGTTACCAAATGGTGGCGGACAAGCCTTGGGATAATGCCCTTTTCACAGGTAGGTTTCGAAATGCAAAATAGCCAGTTTGTTGATGATATAGGGAATTCAGTTTTCACTTACAGTGGTAGCGGCGGACTTAATAAAGCATATTTCGGCAATGCATTCTCTCCTGTAAAAAACCTTTCAGTAGGCGTAAACATGTCATATATCTTTGGAAATATTATAAAGCAAAGGACAGTTACATTCCCTGATTCAGGAGCCTTTGCCAACACCATGATAAAAAGTACCGCCAGGTTAAATAAACTTAATTTTGATGCAGGGCTTATTTACCGTAAGAATTTTAAAGAAGGTAAATTCGTACAGATTGGCCTTACCTATAATCCGGTGCAAAACATTAATGGATTCGCCGAAAAGATTACCTATTCTTATTCTTACGATTATTCCACAAATATCGAGAAGATTAAAGACACAGTAAGTTATGAGGCCGGAGATAATGGTGAAGTTATATTGCCAACAGCAATCGGAGGTGGTTTCATGATAGGTAGCACTAACAGGTGGTTCGCTACTGCCGATGTTAACTGGCAAAAATGGAGTGAGTTCCGCTACCTGGGCAATAATCCGAAATTGCAAAATAACCTGCGGCTTTCGCTAGGTGGACAGTACAGGCCTTCTGCAGTTGATATCGGGAAGTACTATGAACGCATAAATTACCGGGCCGGTTTCAGGTTTGAGCAGAGTTACCTCGAGATTTATGATACCAGGCTCAACGATTTTGGCATAAGTTTTGGTGTAGGATTACCTATGAAGAAGTCGAGATCCACAGTAAATATTGCCGTTGAAGTTGGAACTCAGGGAACAACCGAGAAAGGACTTATAAAGGAAAACTATGTGAGGTTCACCTTAGGTACCTCTCTACAGGAAAGATGGTTCCTGAAACGACGCTTTAATTAGTCGCTCATTATTAATGATTTAGCCCTAAAAGAGTAAATTAAGTTGGATTTTTAAAAGGGTAAAGTTAAAATTTGAGCGACAAAACCTCAACCTCAACCTCAACCTCCTCAACCTCGACCTCAACCTCAACCTCAACCTCCTCAACCTCAATCTCAACCTCAACCTCAACCTCAACCTGATTTACATAAGAGAATTTCATAAAAGTCAACAATAATACATAATGAAAAATTTAAGCATTCTTCTGGTATTTGCCGCTGTCTTTTCGATAGCAACCAGCCAGGTTTTCGCCCAGAAAACAATGAATAAATACGGAGAAGACAGTGTTTCGTGTATAACACATACATCCTTATACCGCGAATTTTACAAACAGAAAAACTATGCAGATGCATTACCACATTGGAGATGGGTTTTCTTTAACTGCCCGCTTGCCAGCCAGAACGTTTATATTGATGGTGCCAGAATGATGGGGGAGAAAATAAATGAAGCAAAAGATCCGGATGCCCGTAATGCCTATATAGATACCCTGATGATCGTGTTCGAAAACCGTGTAAAGTATTTCGGCGATTCACCTACAAGCAGAGAAGGTATGGTTTGGGGCAGGCAAGCTGTCGAACTCGAAAATTACCGGCCTTCCGATACGATGAGAGTTTATGATTATTTACGAAAATCAGTTGAAAGAGAGGGCATTAACAGTGACCCGTTTATAGTTTCCAGGTATTTTATCAATGTAGGCAACCTGGTAGCCAACAAGCGATTTCCAGCTGATACAATTGCAGAAGTGTATGACAGGCTCAGCGACATGGTTGACCAGAAGATGGGAATGATTAAAGGCGATCAGGAAGAAGAAACCAAATGGACAGAAGTTAGAACACTTCTCGAAACCCGTTTCGAACCTTATGCAACCTGCGACGAAATCGACAGGATTTATACACGTAAGTTCAACAAGTCACCTAATGATACAACCCTGCTTAAAAAGATAACCCGTTTGCTCGATAAAAAGGACTGCACTGACAGGCCTCTCTTCTTCCAGACTACAGAAAACCTCCATAAAGCAAAGCCTACCGGGCAGTCGGCCTACCTGATGGGTAAATTAAGCCTCGTGAAAGGTGATTTGCCTAAGGCCGAAAGTTATTTGATCGAAGCAATTCCCAACCTCGATGATGTGCTTAAAGCAAAAGCCAGTTACTACCTGGCTAAAATCAGTTACGATCAGAAAAGATACAGCGAAGCCCGTTCATATGCACTCAAATCGCTTGCTATTAATCCTGACGATGGGAAATGCTACATGATTATTGGGAACATGTATGCCGCAAGTGCTGCATCATGCGGAACTGACGAAATCGGAACCCGAGCCGGCTACTGGGCTGCCGTTGATAAATTTAGTAAGGCCCGTAGTGTTGATCCATCTGTTGCTGACGAGGCTAATCAAAGTATTGCGTTATACTCATCATACTTCCCAACCCGTGAACGTTTATTTTTTAATGATGTTAAAGAAGGCAGCAGTTACAATGTAGGTTGCTGGATTGGGGAATCCACCACCGTTCGCGCATCAAAATAACATTCACATTAGAAATTATGAGCAGGATTTTATCTGCGGCAATAAAATACAGAATATACTACAGCATTGTTGTCCTGCTTTTGGCAACAATGCTTTTTTCATGTGAAAACGATATGATGGCCGTTGTGAAATTGTCCTCGAAAGATTCAATTCCGGATGTTGCTGTTTATAATGTGCATGTGAAGGAAAGTGAAAAGGGCATAATGACCCTCGAACTCACAGCGCCCCGCATGATTTCTTATCAGACACGCGATGCTTATACCGAGTTTCCTGACGGCCTCAGGATCATTTTCTTTGATTCGGTTATGCAACCCAAAAGCGAACTTACCGCCAATTACGGCATCAGCTGGGATAGCAGGAGCACCATGCATGCCCGGGGAAATGTGATAATAAAAAATTTCGAGAAACACGAGCAGCTTAATACCGAAAGCCTGCTCTATGACAAAAACAAACGGAAAGTCTCGACCGAGGAATTTGTTAAGATTACACAACCGGATAAAATCATAACGGGAAGAGGCATGGAATCGGATGAACTTTTTGGTAACTGGTCCATACGTAATGTATCGGGAACCATATATGTGGATGAGAATAAATAATCCGGAAGAGAGCTATACCTTTGGTGGCGTAAAAATAAATACAACAGTCTCTGCCATTTTTTACAATTAAAGTATATTGAATGAAATTTTAAGTCTTGAATTCAGCAATTCGAAAATTTTCTTGCTTGTTGTTCCGCATTCATACTTACTTTTCGAAGCATAACTTTCGCAAAAACAAATGAATAATTTTTTGATTATAGTCTTTACCCTTGCTTTTTCCGCATTTTTCTCGGGAATGGAAATAGCATTTGTAAGCTCTAACAAACTGCGTATCGAACTCGAAAAGGGTAAAGGGCTGCTTTCAGCCAGGTTGGTTTCTGGGTTTATTCATCACCCTTCGCGCTTTATCGGTGCTATGCTGGTAGGAAACAATATTGCCCTTGTCATTTATGGTATTGCTGCTGCTGCCATCCTGAAGCCATTTTTAAATCAATTGCTACCGGTACAATTGATTTCTGAAGGCCTGATACTTGCCCTTCAAACCATAATATCAACATTGCTTATTCTGATAACTGCTGAATTTTTGCCAAAAATCCTTTTCAGGCTTAACCCCAATGGGTTGCTTAATTTTTTTGCAGTACCCGTTTATGTGATATACATGGTGCTGTACCCATTCATGTATTTTTTTCTCGGTTTGGCCGAACTTATTCTCAGGTATGTTTTTGGTATAAAATCCGGGAGGGTGCTATACCAGTTTTCGTCAGTCGATTTCGATGAGTACATCCGTGATTTTTATAATCCTGCAGCTGCACAGGTTGATGAATCGAGTGAAATGCAGATGATACAGAATGTACGCGATTTCCATTCAACTAAAGTCCGCGAATGTATGGTGCCGCGTAACGAAATAGTTGCTGCCGATGATTCAATAACTAATACTGAAATCCGGGAATTATTCATCGAATCGCAACATTCAAAAATTCCGGTGTATAAGCAAAGTATCGACAACCTTACAGGCTATATACATTTGTTCGACTTGTTTGGCGGGAGAGGGGATGTGAAATCTGTTATCAGGCCGGTTATGATAATTCCTGAAACTATCGCAGCAAGTGAAGCTCTCAATATGATGATTGGCCAGCGAAAAAGCGTCGCGGTTGTTGTAGATGAATTCGGAGGTACCGCTGGTATGGTAACAGTTGAAGACCTGATAGAAGAAATTTTCGGCGAAATTCAGGATGAGTTTGATGTGGATGAGCTACTGGTAAAGCGAAACAGCGAAAATGAGTACATCCTGGCAGGTCGGCTCGAAATCGATTACCTCAACCAGGAATATTCATTAAATCTCCCACAATCAGATGAATATGAAACCCTTGCCGGACTTATCCTGAGTTACCATCAAAGCATACCGCAAATTCGCGAGGAGATAGTAATAAACCGGTTTACGTTTACTATTCTCGAAGCTTCCGGCAGCAGAATTGATAAAGTACTCCTGAAGATTGAACAATAATAGCATAAATTTTCAATATTGCCTGCAGTTGCAATTCCGGTTGGATGGCTTGCTGTAGCTGGCTTGTATTAAAAGTTTCATTATTAAAGGCTTCCATTTTCAAGCTGGGGATTTACGAATGAAAAAATAATTTTTCCAACTGGGGAATTATTGTAAATTTGCACCTCTTTTTACGTAAACTATTAAATTACATTCAAATGGCAATTATCGGCGAAATACGAAAACGTTACTGGTTACTTGTAGCTATTATTGGTGTTGCACTTTTACTCTTTGTGCTCAGCGATTTCCAGCGCAAACAAACAAAACAGTCCAATACTATTGGTACTATTGCAGGTGAAAAAATCGCAATTACTGAATTCAACAAGAGAGTTGACGAAAACACTGAAATACAGAAGGCTAACAGCCAGAAGGAGAATCTCACTGCAGAAGAAAACTACCAGATACGCCAGCAGACCTGGCAGCAGGTTGTAAATGAAATTGTAATGAATAAGCAATACGAAATGCTTGGGATTTCAGTTTCAGTTGAAGAACTTGATGATCTTATCCGCGGTAAAAATCCTCATCAATACATAGTCTCAAGTTTTACCGATCCTAAAACCGGCCAATATGATCAGAAAGCAGTAAATAACTTCCTGCAGAACCTCGATAATCCGGAAATGGTGGCACCCGAAATGAAGCAGCGCTACCTGCTGATGGAAAAAGCAATTAAAACCGACAGGCAGTCAACAAAATACAACAACCTGATTACAAAAGGATTTTATGTTCCTGCTGCATTTGCAAAACGAAACTTCACCGAGTCGAATGCAATGGCACAGGTACGCATAACTGGTGTGCGTTATCAAACAGTGTCTGATAGCCTTGTAAAAGTTACTGACGCCGATTACGAAAAGTATTACAACGAGTACAAGTTTAAATACAAACAGGATAATCCTATTCGTGATCTCGAATTTGTAATGTTCGAGCCAAGACTTTCGGATGAAGATGTAACTCTTTTAAAAAGTAACATACAGAAAGCATATAACGAATTCGTCGTTGCCACTGATGTAGCAGGTTTTGTTAATTCCACTTCGGATAACCGTTACGACAGCAGTTGGCGGAAACGTGGCAGCTTTGCCCCTGTAATCGATTCGATGCTCTTCAATGCACCGGTCGGGCAGGTATTCGAACCACTCGAAGATAATGGCATGTACCGCATCTTTAAAGTAGTCGATCGTCAGACTCAACCCGACTCTCTGAAAGCAAGCCATATACTTGTTTCATATGCAGGTACTCCTGTAAAGACTGCTACCCGCACACGCGAAGCAGCCGAAAAAACAGCCGACAGCATTTTGAACGTAGTAAAGAAAACCCCTGCACTTTTCGAAAGCCTTGCCGCTACCAGGAGTGACGATGAAGTTGCCGCAAAGAAGAGTGGTGATCTTGGATGGTTTGCTGATGGTGCTATGGTACCTGAATTTAACGAGGCAGTTATAAATGGATCAATCGGTGATATAAAAAAGGTTGAAACCCAGTTTGGCTATCATATAATAAAGGTTGTTGGAAAAAAAGATCCTTCAACAAAAATAAAAGTTGCCAGTGTTGATTTCCTGATGGAACCAGGCTCCAAAACCATTGAAACCCTGTATAACGACGCCAGCAATTTTGCTGCGGCTAACAATACACTCGAGAAATTTGAAAAAGCAGTTAAAGACAAAGGATTGAACCTCCGCACTGCCGACAGGCTTTCGCAAAACGACAATACCGTGCCAGGTCTGAAAACGGCGCGTGAAGTTGTACGCTGGGCGTTTAACGAAGAAACCGAAAAAGGTGCTGTTTCAAATGTATTCGATATCGAAGGCACTTATGTAGTAGCAGCACTGAAAAATAAAGTTGAAAAAGGAATTGTCCCTCTCGAAGTTCTGAAAGAGTCGATTAAACCACTCGTTATCCGCGAGAAAAAGGCCGAATTCCTTATGAAGAAGGTTAACAACCAGTTTGCAAAACTAAAGGACGTTAATGCTCTTATACAGGAGTTTCCAAATATCAGGATCGATACTGTGGATGTATCTTTCGCAAGTGCCAATATCCCTAACTATGGTCATGAGGCAAATTTAACCGGACAGATATTCTCAGCTAAAGCCGGCCAGGTAACCGGGCCGGTTCAAGGGGAACAGGGTGTATATGTTTTTATTCTCGATCAGATGAAAGAAGCTCCTGCAACCACCGATTTTACCAACCAGAAAAAACAGATGGAAATGTATTTCCAGGGGCGAGCCGGAATGCTGTCGAACATTCTGCAGGAGAAAGCCGAAATTAAAGATAACAGGTTGATTTTCTATTAAAAGATATTATCATATGACAGAAAGCCGCTTCAGTTAAAGGAGCGGCTTTTTTTATGCCCGGCATGATAAGAAGGAACCCTTTGAAAAGAACAAAGTCAGAAAGGCGTATAGGTGTTTTTTTTTGAAGGAGGAACTTCCAGGAATAATAACAAATACTGTTGAATACTGGTTGCCGGCATTATATTCGGTAGATTTCAATACGATTTAACATCTAAACTTTATGTTGAAGCATTTTTTTGGCACAATATTCATTTCTATTAATTCATAATTCAAAGTTTTTGGTCATTCAATGCATTTAAAATTGTACCATTAAGAGAATAGTTCCATAAAAGATGTTCTCGTTTGCTTTAAAAATAGTATACTCTTTGAACACTCTTTTTGAATTTTGCTTTTTGAATTTTGCTTTTTGAATTATTTTTCTGGTTCTGCCCTGGTAAGGTTAGGCTATAATATGTTTGTTATTCAGAAGGCAGAAAAATCAATAAGCAACTCCTGTTTATACCAGCTGGAGCCTGTTCGAATCCTGTTTTATGAAAATAAACAGCAGGATGGTGAATGCCCATAGCGACGATCCTCCATAACTGAAGAAAGGCAAAGGGATACCGATTACCGGCATAATACCTATGGTCATCCCGATATTAACAAAAAAATGGAAGAATAAAATAGAGGCAACGCCGTATCCGTATATACGGCTGAAATCCGAGCGTTGTCGCTCCGCCATCAGAATTATTCGTACGCATAAAGCCAGGTATAGTAATACTACAATTAATGAGCCTACAAATCCCCATTCTTCGCCAACCGTACAGAAAATAAAATCAGTGCTTTGTTCAGGTACAAAGTTAAACTTTGTCTGTGTTCCGTTAAGGAAACCTTTGCCCCAGAATCCTCCTGACCCGATTGCAATTTTCGACTGGTTAACATTATACCCGGCTCCTTTAAGGTCAATTTGTTTTCCCAGCAGCACATTGATACGTGTTTTCTGATGTTGTTCCAGTATATTTTCGAAAGCATAATCAACACTCAGAATAAATAGAGTTGCTACAATAAAAATTCCAATTACAGTAAGTAAATTGCGCAGGGTACGCCGGATAAAAAAGATGAAACCTGCCAGAAGTACTCCTATTACAGCAATTACAATATATTGGTTAAAAAGGAGTGCCATGATAGTAAGTATAACCACAGCCACACCCAGAAGGAGAATGCTTCCCGGCATTCCCTGCCTGTAAAGCACAAGTGCAAGCGAAGCATATACGATGGCCGATCCGGTATCATTCTGAAGCAGGATAAGTACAGCAGGCACCGCAAGAATAAGTAATGGAATTATCTGCGATTTTCGCTTTCGGGAATCAAAATCGAGGGCACTCAGGAAATGAGCCAGGGCCAGGTTTGTAGCAAATTTTGCAAATTCGGCAGGTTGAAGTCTGAATTCACCAATCTGGAACCACGATTTGGAACCAGCTATCTCCTTTCCAAAAATCAAGACAATTACCAGTAAAAAAATGGTTCCAATGTAAATAGGATAGGCAAAAGCATTAAAAAATTTAGCGTCGGTAAGTATAACCATAGCTGCTATTACCAGCGAAGTAGCTATCCACAGCATCTGTTTGCCGTACGATTGCGATAAGTCGAATATGCTTCCGTGTTCTTCGTTGTACACGGCCGCATAAATACTGATCCAGCCCATCAGCACCAGCGTGAGATATAACAGTACCAATGTACGGTCTATATAACGGAATAATCCTTTTTGTTCTTTCAATTATTCAATAGGTTAGCATTAATCATACGGTCTTCAATTTCCTTGCGTTTCACTTTTCGGGTAATATACTTTTCAATCATCAGCGAAGCTATAGGCGCGGCCCAGGTTGAACCATAACCTGCTTCTTCAACAATAACACAGATTGCAATACTGGGATTTTCAACTGGCGCAAAAGCAATAAAATTTGAATTGTCTTTCCCGCTCGAAGTCTGGGCTGTACCGGTCTTTCCTGCCATGGTTATACTGTCAATTTTGTATGCTCTGGCGGTTCCGTGTGCTCCGGCGAAAACTTCCATCATTCCCTGGATTACAACATCAATATATTCAGGATTAATAGTGGCAACATTTTTTTGTGAGGAAAACCTGGTCTTGTTTTTTTCGCTTCCGATTCCTCTTACTACATGCGGTGGATAAAAGAAACCCCTGTTAGCAACCATTGCGGCATAATTAACAAGTTGCAGAGGCGTGGTAAGAACTTCACCCTGACCAATGGATAAGGAACGTATTGTCATGGCATTCCAGTGGTTTTTGCCATAAATTTTATCGAATACTTCGGATGGAGGCAGGTTTCCCTTCAGTTCGAAGGCCAGGTCAGTATTCAGAGTGCGGCCAAAACCCATGCTCATCAAATGCCTGCGCCATACATCATAACGTTCTTTGGTGGTTTCATAATGCTGGTCGTTCATGATAGCACGAAATACCTGCCAGTGAAAAGGATTACACGACTGCTGTATAGCCATATATACATCGAGTGGTGAAACGTGGCTGTGGGTGCATTTAATAGGGGAGGAGCCTTTCCCCTGGCAGCTAAAGCGGGTTGTTTTTGTAATTACTCCCATTTGCAGCCCTACCATATCGTTGGCCATTTTAAACGTGGAACCCGGAGGATATTGCCCCATAATGGCTCTGTTATATAATGGCTTGATCGGATCTTCATTCAGCGCATTATAATTTTTACCCCTGACTCTTCCAACCAGCAGGTTAGGATCATATCCCGGGCTCGAAAGGAAACAGAGGATTTCACCGGTTTTTGGATCAATGGCAACCACACTTCCGCGTTTGTTTGCCATAAGTTTTTCACCGTATTCCTGCAGATCAGCATCAATGCCGGTGTAGAGGTCGCTGCCCATTATTGAAGCAGTATCGTAGCGGCCATTCTCGAAACTCCCCACATCACGGTTAAAAACATCAACCATACGGATTTTCAGCCCTTTTACTCCACGAAGTTCTTTCTCGTAGGCGCGTTCAATTCCGCTGATGCCAATATAGTCGCCTTGTTTGTAATACTCGCGCTTTTCAACCTGGGCCGGCGTTACCTCACCAATATAACCTAAGAGGTGTGCGCCTATCGACATAGGGTATTTTCGAAGTGTACGTGGTTGCACAAAGAATCCTCTGAACCTGTACAGTTTCTCTTCAATATATCCATAGGTTTCCTTGGAAATCTGCTTTTCAAATGCCGATGCCAGCATGGGTGAATAGTCCCTGGCTTTTTTCATCCGCTCCTGGAAACCTTCCGGAGAGATATCGAGTAAATGGCATAATTCGGCAGTATCTACATCTTTAACCTGCCGTGGTATTACCATCAGGTCATATACAGCCTCGTTGTAAACCAACAACTTCCCGTTACGGTCGTAAATAAGGCCGCGAGCCGGAAATTGTGTAACATAACGGAGAACATTATTGTTAGCAGATAGCGTATAACTCCTGTCAATAACCTGTATGTAAAATAATCGTATAACATAAATGAAGCCAACGAATAGAAATGTACTGATAATCACTATTTTACGATCGGCATAAATACGGCTGGCCATTTAAATAATTCAGTTGCGGGATGGATGGGGACAGTTGAATGTTGATGATACAAAAATACAGAATACAGCATACAAATATTGCAATTGTTAAATATTTAATTCAACCAGGAAAAGAAAAAACCTGCTGAAGTATTTTTGCTTCAGCAGATAATTTTATGTGTAGGCAAACGAAGATTTATTACTAAAAGAGGGATAAATTTCCGCAATCTAAAACCCAGGTTCCAGGTTCCAGGTTCCAAAACCTAAGCATTGCATAAAAATTATTTTGGACTTTTACCATTCAACATTCTATTCCATTTGCGGTATAACCAACAATAGTTTCTTGAATCTTTCATCCTGTTGATAAGGTTTAAAGTCAGCATCAGATTTTAACCGCATGATATCCTTAAAACCCAGGTCAAAGGCTTGTTTCAGATGAGCGAACATTTCATCAGGCTGATGATTAAGTGCCGCAACTTTTGCTGCAAGGTAGCGGTGTTCGGCATTGGAAGGGTCAACGAGACTGTATATTTCAATATATTTAGCTGCTGCAGCAAGGTCATTTTGCTTTAACGCGCCGGTTGAGTACATATAACAATTCAGGCTCAGGTATCCCAGAACTCTTTTATAAACCGAACTCATTTCCGGGTTTCCGAAATTTTCTGCCTGCGACCGAAGTTTTGATGTTTCACTTGTCCACCATTCTACATTTTTTTGCTGTATTTCGGGTGAATATTTACGCTGAAGTTCTTGTTCAGTTGCCAGGATTTGCTTTTGCTTTTCGTGGTACGCAACAACCTCTTTATCAGCAGACAGCCTGGTGATTTCCGCCTGTAAGGGCGCAATATCAGTCAACCCCTGAAGGTAATGCATCATTTTTATATAGGTTTCCTGCTGTTGGGCAGGTTTGCTTTCAGTAGCAAGAGTTCTGGCTATTTTATCGTTTTTTTCGATAAAGAGGTTGATTTCAGTCCGGTTAGCCGGTATTGACTTTTGCCGCATGGCATCAAATCGTAACCAGGTGAAAATATCAGAAATTACCTCTTTGGGTGGCCATTGGTGTGTTCCGTCGAAAACAAGTAAATGATGCTGATAGCCGGCCTGTTCGAGCGATTGATCCAATTGCTGCATCTCGGCAAAGTTAAAATCCTGGTTTCCGGCTACAGCCAGGTAACTGAATTTATTTACTGGTTTCCGGTTTATATTTGGCATTCCTGCTCCGCATCCCACAACGCCTGCAACACCTCCTTCGGTAATTGCTGCCGCACCCGCTACTCTTGATCCGCCTGAGAAACCTCCCAGGTAAATAGCCTTCTTTTCAATTGTGAACCGGCTTGTAAGGTCAGCTATTATACTTCGGTATATAGCGGTTGTTTGTTCAGCAGGCATTCCGTTTTTTGAATTATTTGATCCGGCCAGCATGAATCCGTTTTTTGCTGCTTCGGCACTAAATAGATTTACCGGCAGCAATCCGTCACCATGTGAGTCAAATAAAATAAATACCAGGCAAGGTTTTTCCGCTTCATAGTCCGGGGGCAAAAACAGTGCATACGAGAAGTTTGTATCCGAAGTGCAACTAACAACCGGATAAACTTTCGATTTTGTAAACTCTGGTTTCTTATGCTGTTGCCCCGAAACGCAGGAAATTGAAAATAAAAGAATCAAAATGCAGGAAACTTTAAAACATAATTTTTGTACCATTGTAATTAGTGTCAGTAAGAAAACTCATCATTTTGCTTAAACATGCTCATTTTCTTTAATTTTAGATTTGGCAGGCAAAACTCAATCTTCTGAGCGCGAGGACTTTCCCCTACGGGGACTAAAGGGTGCGCGTGGGTAGAACTCATTTTTAACTCGTTTACTTATTCACACTAATTAAGGATAAAAAGGGCAGTAAAGTTTTTTTTTCTTCAAAGTTCGCTTTTTTATGATTTATAACAAAATAATGTATATTTGATGCTTCAGATTATAGTAGATAAAGCTTACATCATGTTACGATTTAGAAAGTGGATATTCAGGAATATAAAAAGACGCGATGAATTTGTGATCTTTATTTAATTGATATACTGAATCATACATTTTTTTATTTTTAAATTTTAATAACATGGAATTACCTTTTGCTGAACCTTACAGGATTAAAATGGTGGAGTCCATCCGCTGCAGTACACGCGAACAACGCGAACAATGGATAAAAGAAGCAGGCTATAATCTCTTCAACCTCCGGAGCAACCAGGTTTTTATCGACCTGCTTACCGATTCGGGCACAGGCGCGATGAGTGACAAACAATGGAGTGAAATGATGCTTGGCGACGAAAGTTACGCCGGAGCTTCCTCCTATTATAAACTTAAAGCGGCAATAAAAGACTTACTGGGTTTCGATTACTTTTTACCCACGCACCAGGGCCGCGCTGCCGAAAATGTTCTTTTCAGCGTTCTGGTTAAAGAAGGTAATGTGGTTCCTGGTAACACACACTTCGATACAACCAAAGGACATATTGAGTTTCGCAAGGCAACTGCCGTGGATTGTACTATCGATGAGGCATTTGATACCACTATCGATCATCCGTTTAAAGGGAATATCGATCTGAATAAACTTGAGGAGGTACTTAAAAAGTATCCACGCGAACAGGTTCCGATGATCATTGTTACCATTACCTGTAATTCGTCGGGCGGTCAGCCGGTTTCAATGGCCAATATTAAGGAGGTCAAGCAGCTTGCGCAGAAATACGATGTGCCGGTTATTTTCGATTCGGCACGTTTTGCTGAAAATGCTTTTTTTATCAAAACCCGTGAGGAGGGTCAGCAGGACCGGAGCATACGCGAAATTGTTGCCGAAATGTTCTCCTATGCCGATGGCATGACCATGAGCAGCAAAAAAGATGCAATTGTCAATATTGGTGGTTTTATTGCACTTCGTGATCCTGAACTGCACCGCCAGGCATCAGTGTTCAATATAATGTTCGAAGGATTTCTTACTTATGGAGGTCTTGCCGGTCGCGATCTTAATGCTATTGCACAGGGTCTATACGAAGCCACTGAATTTGATTACCTGAAATCACGGGTTGGCCAGGTAGCTTTGCTGGGTAGTAAACTTACAGGATTCGGCGTTCCGGTTCAGATGCCTTATGGAGGACATGCTATTTTTATTGATGCCAGCAAAGTGCTTTCGCATATGCCAAAGGAACATTTCAGAGCGCAGACTTTAGCTGTTGAATTATACATCGAAGCAGGTGTCAGAGGTGTCGAAATCGGTGCTATCATGGCCGACCGCGATCCGGTTACCCGCGAAAACCGCTATCCAACGCTCGAATTGCTTCGCCTGGCTATTCCGCGCCGCACGTATACCAACGATCATATGAATTACGTAGCCGTTGCCATGGGTAATGTGTACGAACGCAGGCACCAGATCACCACAGGCTTTGCCATAGATCAGGAAGCTCCGATTCTGAGACACTTCACAGTTAAGCTTCGGAAAATATAAATCGGTAAAAATATTTAAGATTTACGATTTACGATTTGTAGTGCTTGTAAGTGTTATAATCCTCAATCGTACTTCCTCAATCGTTCTTCCTCAATCGTTCTTCCTCAATCGTTCTTCGTCAATCGTACTTCGTCCCTTTCTGAATTCCTTTTCCCAAAGTAACTCCTGAATACTCGCTGATTGTTCGTATCTTTGTCGGCTATTTTTAGTACATGGACTTTACGAAAAAAGAAGGCCGTTACCAGCGGATTATTAGTCAACTCAAAGGTTTGCTCACCAAAACTGCCGATCCGGTGGCCCGGATGGCGACTATAGCTGCCGTGTTAAGTCATAAGTTCGACTATTTTTTCTGGTGCGGTTTCTACCAGGTACATGATGATATACTGATTGTAGGTCCATACCAGGGACCGGTAGCCTGCCAGGTGTTGCAGGGAACAGGTATCTATAAGTATTATTAGCATTCACAACACCATTGACATTGAGAGTAGCCGTTAACCAATTGGCATACGATGGATTAGTACCAGCAGCTGATATATTGCTATACGTTGATCCACCATTAGTAGAAACCTGTCATTGATAAGCAAATGAAGCAGAACCATATCCAGTAGCAACTATACCGAAAGAAGTATTTAATCCTACACAAATAGCTGCATTAGCTGGCTGACTGCTTATAGAAGGTGCTTCATGTACGGTTAGTAACGCTTGATTAGATGTTGCAGACGCTGCAGTACATCCACCAGAAACGACACATCTGTATAAGTTTCCATTATTAGCATTGACAACTCCTGTTAAATTAAGTGTTTCTGTAGTATAGTTAGAATATACTGGATTTGATCCAGCAGTAGTAATATTTGACCAACCACTACCAGTATTTACTTGCCAGCGATAAGTTAGTGAAGGTTGACCTGCAGCAGTAACAGAAAACGAGGTATTATTTCCTTGACAAATACCAACATCTTGAGGCTGAGCAGTAATATATGGTAACAAATTAACTGTTACAGCATAATTTGGAGATACATTACCAGATCCACAATCATTTAAACCATAAACTGTAATATTGCCTGATGAAGCC
>JBBQUX010000039.1:0-27292 GCA_038212135.1 Bacteroidales bacterium
GGAAATTCTTCGGCTATGTTCCCACTGTAACAACAATCCTGTTTCGACAGGATTTCGAGTATTTTAATACGGGCGGGATTTCCCATCGCTTTTGCGAAACGGGCCAGCTTAACCTGGTTTTCAGTATAAGGTACTTTCATCCTTTATTTTGTATTTCGCAAAAATACGAAATATATAATTCGGCTAAATTAATTTTTAAAAAAATGTGGGGAAAACAAAATGAAGCTATTCATTCATATCGCCCCGTTTTTTAAAGGGAGTTCTGGTCTTCAATTGTTTACCTCAGAGTTGATGAATATTTATTTGTAAAACTTAGGCGAAACTTTCAAAATAACTACCCCAATTGCAAGTGAGGCAGGAATAACCGCGGCTGTGCAACCTATTAATCAGAGGTTAGTTTTGTTTATTGGCGTTGCCTGGTCAAGTGCTTTAGTCCGTAGGAATTCAATATTAATAAAGAAAATCCTGAATAGGAACATTGCCCGTAGGGCATTAACATAAAATTGTTTAAGAAGAAAACGAAGCTCAGACCATTATAAGTTTTGAGGAAGTTAATTTGCAAGTTTCCCTAAAAGGGATTTTTCTTCCATTTATTTGAAAACAAGGAATAAAAATTATAAACAGATTGTACTATTTAATTTCTGATCAGCTTTTGTTAAGCAAAAAATATGCCGCATTCAGCATCGCGGCGAATGTTACCCATAATAAATAAGGGATATTAATATACGCGGCTACAGGCTTCAATTTGTAAAAACGTATAAGCATTACTACGATCATTATCCATAGGACAACAATTTCGATCAATGCAAGACCTATCATTTTGAAATAAAAAAAGAAAAAGCTCCATCCGAAATTTAAAAGCAACTGTACCATAAAGATCAGGATCGCCTGGCTGCGTTGTTTACCTGCCTCTAGTTTCCAGATCAGGAACAACGAAATGCCCATGACTGCGTACAGAGTTGTCCATACCGGTCCAAATATCCAATTAGGCGGATTAAACGAGGGTTGGTAAAGCGAGGCATACCATCCGGGAATGGCTTCTGTGGTAAATATCCCGGCTATTCCGCCAACAGCAAGAGGCAATAGGAGGGAGGTCAGGAGTTTGATGATTTGATTTACTTTCATGGTTTGGTTTATTTTGTTTCTTTCAGTATCCTCAACGCTTCGTCCACATGCTTTGTCGCGTTAATTTGCGAATTGAAAATATAGATCACTTTACCCGTTTTATCGGCAACATAGGTTACGCGACCCGGGAGCAATCCGAGTAAATTGGTAGGTACTCCGAATTGCTTCCTGAGTTTATTTCCTTCGTCGCTTAACAGGGTAAAAGTAAGCCTGTGTTTTTCAGCAAATTCCTTATGGCTTTTAACTGATTGACCGCTAACTCCAATGATAACTGCATCGGCTTCCGTAAAAACCTCAAACTGATCACGGAACGAACATGCCTGGGCTGTGCAACCGGGACTGTCGTCTTTAGGATAAAAATAAATAATCAGGTTCTTTTTGCCGAGTACAGAATTGATGTTGAATAAATTTCCGTTCTGATCAGGCAATGTAAATGATGGAATGTTGCTTCCGATTTTGATTTCGTTCATGGTATTGTTTTTATGTAAAGTTAAATACGAAACAGATAAGACAAGATAAATAATGAGATAAAACCTATAAAAATTTCTCATTTTCAGGTAATTTCTGTCATCCGGATAGATGTTTCCAAAAAGTGCTTTCAACTCTTTCCAGAAATAAGGTTTGATATTAATGGTCCAGCTATCGGTTTGGTAAACGATTTTACGGAATTTGCTCCGGTAAAAAGTAAGAGGCAATCCCCAGACAACGAAGAGTATAAGCCAGATATTTTCGAGGATGAACATGGAGTTTGGTATAAATGATTTAAGGGTTTAAGGGTTCAAATGCTTCGCGTTCCTGCTTCGTTCCTCGCAGTGACGGGGTTCAAGGATTTATAGGTTTTATGTCTATTTCAATTAACTACTTTTCCCGGTTTAAATGCAATAGCCAAAGCTCGTTTACGTTAAGCCCCTCCGGGGTTTGGGGTTACTCGTAAACTCAAATTTCAAGTCACGGATTCCACAAAGTCCCAAGTACAAAATTTCAAATCCAACATCCGATATCCAACACCCAACATACTCCCCATCGCCCCATCTCCCGTTTACTTCTTTGGGAACCATGGAATAAACGCACTTGTCCTCCTCACATATTCCTGGTAACCCGGTTTTGTAGTATTCAATGTTTTTTCGAGTAAGGCAACTCCTGATACTTTGATTATTAAAGCCGTCATTAAAACAGAGCCTAACACCGGCCAATAACTTCCTGCCGAAATGCAGATTAATCCATACCCAAACCAGACTGCCGCATCGCCAAAATAATTGGGATGACGGGTATAATGCCAGAAACCAGTGTCGAGCACCTTGCCTTTGTTGGCCGTATCGGCTTTAAACCTTGCAAGCTGAATATCGCCTCCAGCTTCAAATGTAAAACCAATGATCCATATTGCAACGCCAATAAAATCCAGTGTCCCAAGGCTATTTCCCGGGTAAAACTGAGCCCCAAGCAAAGGTATCGAGATAAGCCACATCAATACTCCCTGAAGAAGGAAGACAGAAAAAAAACTGTACCACCAGTACCTGTTTTCTCCAAAGTCTTTCCTGAATTTCTGGTAACGGAAATCTTCGCCCTTGCCAATGTTACGCCATGCCAGGTAAGTGGACAAACGCAAACCCCAGATGGTAACCAAAGTCATTAAAAGGATTTTACGTGTTTCGAAACCTTCGGTATTTAGAAAATAAACTGTACTGGCAACCACAAATCCAAAACCCCAGAACAGGTCAACAATACTCACATTTCTGATTTTAATACTGATCAGCCAGAGGATAGTCATCATCAACATAATGGCTGCAAAAGCAAGCAGGTAAATTTGAAAAAATGTCATATTCATTTTTTTATTTAAACATTAAGGCAACGGCTGCCGTACCGATGCCGGCATTGGCTCCGATCACCGGCGATATATTTACTACTGCAACAGGCTCTTTCCCTGTGAAATCTTTCAGCTTTTGCGAATACCAGGCAGCAGCATCAGTGTTATGGGCATGAAGCACGATGTAATTCCATATTTCCCTGCCTTTGCATAGGGTGTGGAGGTGCATCATCACTTTCTCCATATTGGATTGCTGACTGTAGGTTTTACCAAAAATATAAGATTCTCCGTTTTCGTCCATCGAAACAATTGGATTTATATTCAACACGTTAGCAATAAGCCCTTTAACGTAAGATACTCTTCCGCCCCGCACCATGTATTTCAGCGTTTTCACACTCACAAAAATATGTGTATCCTTTACCCATGCCGAAACCATAGCAATAATTTCATCGTGCGAATGCCCGGCTTCTATGGCCTGAGCAGCCCTCAGGATTAATAAACCAAGTGCCCCGGAAAGGTTCCTCGAGTTTATAACAGAAATGGGTTTGCCAGATTCCTTGTTTACTGCTGCTGCCGCTTTCTGACTATTATAATAGGTTCCGCTGAAATTATCTGTCAGATGAATAGCTATAACCGAATCGTAATTTGCTGCTAATTGCGAATATAAATTGACGAATGCCTTTTCATTGATCTGGGAAGTTTTTGGGAATTCACTTTTCTGATCGAGGAGTGAATAAAACTGATCGGGCTGAATAGTGATTTTATCCAGGTAATGGCTTTCGCCAAAATTAATATTGATCGGCAACATGTTGACCTGGTAATAATCCAGCAGTTCCTGCGGCAGATCGCAAGTGGAGTCGGTAACCAAAGCAATTTTAGCTTTGCGGTTAAAAATGGCCTCGCTCTGTCGCAGCATATCATCCGCCTTATGAAAAGTTACCAGGCTGATATCATTTAGCTGCCGGAACATATCAGCCGGATTATTGGTGTGCAAATGAATATGCTTGGTCTTTTCGTTACCGCCTATCACCACAGAATCTCCGTGGAGTTGCAGGATATTTGAAAGAGATTTCTGGTCAACGGAAAGGTTTTTTAATATGCCTTCGGTGCAATATCTATATTTTACCTCTTCCGGAATATGATCGTTATTCGAGGAAAGCACAAGTGATTCCGTTTTTGAACGTAACAAATTGCGGATGCTGCTGGTAGTAATAAAATCAACAATTCCCCCGATAAATAAAACAAAAGCATTGGCACCGGAATCTACCACATTTGCTTTGGAAAGCACGAGCAGCTGTGTTTTGGTATTGGCGAGTGATTTTACCAGGATTTCCTGCGAACGGATTAACAACTGGTTGAAATCATTGATATTATTCCTTTGGGTATAAATAAAATCCGACCATTCCCTTATTACCGTGAGCATGGTGCCTTCAATCGGATTGGCAACAGCTTCGTACATATATGGAATCGAATTCCTGATGCTTTCAGCAAATTGAGGAATCGTAATACTGCTCTGGTTTCCGGATTCTTTGCTCATACCGTATAAAAACTGGGCAAATATAATACCGGAGTTACCACGTGCATTGGTCATGGCAGTTTCTGCAATCAGCCCGGCCGTTATTTTATGGGATTTGTGAGGATGAATGGATTCGATTACCGATTGCACAGTTGTGGCCATATTGCTCCCTGTATCCCCGTCATTTACAGGAAAAACATTTATTTTATTAAGGTACGACTGATGTGCAAGTATGTTTTTAGCACCTGCAACAAAGGTGTAATAAAGCCTGCGCCCATCAACTTCTATGATTGGTAGTGTTTTCATCGAACTAAATATAATGTTGTCCGAGCCAGAAACGTTTAAAATTTTCACCTGATTTGTATAAAGCAATTGTTGCGTACAAACAGGTAACGAAGTTACCTGAAATCATGATTGAAATTATCCATAGCAATGCCGTCATCAATTTTTTTTCGCGAACATGATGAGTGTTCCTGTAACTGCGAATGTTTTAGCTAATTTCATGGTATGAATTGTTTAAATTTTGGGTTCTGCTGCTGATTTAGTGGGTATATGTATTTTGTCGGAAGTCAGAAGACGGAAGTCAGAAGTTTCCCTTAAAACTTCATTTACCTATGCATTTAAGGCTTTGTTGACCGTGCCTCTTTTAGAATATTTTCATTAATAAAATCAAGCCTCGAATTGGCGCTTTCTTCCGTCTTCTGACTTCGGTCTTCTGGCCCTTAAAAAGTTAAATTACATTCAATTCGCAGTAGAGCCAAATTATGAATATCTGGTAAATGTTACAGGAGCATATATCCGATCGTTTTTCGGTTTAGTGATGTGGAGGATTTTTAGCACTGAAGTTTATTAGAATTCCAAATGTTGAATGTCTGCCGCCATATTGCCAAACCGATGTCAGCGGTTCGGGCTTATTTGAAACTTTACATTATGTCGCAAAATCAAAGTTTATTATTTTCTTCTGTTTTCATTTTTAGTCTACTTGTTTTTAGTTTATCAGCCCGGTACAGAAGGAACTTCAATTTTCAGGTTTCCTGTGCCTGTGATAAATGTAATATTCAAATAAATTGTTCTTTCCATTTCAGATTTTGAATTCATATATTCAAACCTGGTCATGCTCAATTTGTTGCTAAGGTCGTCATAAAATTTATCAATTTTAAATTCCTTGATTTCAATAACCATACTTAAAGAAATATCTGAAAAGAACTTAAAATCAATAATGTGTCCGTAATCAGAAACCAGGCTTTGTATTTCATTTATAGCTTTGTGTCTTTCGTCATTGCTATATCCTGTTAAAAAAATATTGCCCATATATTCTTCTTGATGTACATTCTTGGTTTAATTTCCATTTTAGCCTGACCGCTAATTAAAGGATAAATGAAACTTACCCCTTTTCAAAGTTAGGCAGAAAAGGCGGAAAACAAATTTTCTTTACAGGTATTTTTACATGATCTTTTCCAGAGGCTCAATCTATCATTAGTATCTGAACTCTTGAGTTGATGTATTTTTTGGCACAATATTTAAAGTGGTTTTTAAATATCGAATATCGAACAAGGAATAATGAATTTCGAAGTATTGATGCTATTGAATTAGCACTACTATCACCATTGTTCAGTTTAGGTATGTCTATTTTGTGTAACTTGCACCACAAGGAGTAATAATCATAAATGTACTAAGTGAAAAATAACGTTAAAATAATTGGATTCGATGCCGATGATACACTCTGGGTAAATGAGCCGCTTTACCGGGATACAGAAAGGCAGTATTGTGATATACTTAAATCATTCCTGCCGGAGAAAGAAACTGCCCATGAGCTGTTTAAAACCGAAATGCAAAACCTCGAAATGTATGGTTTTGGCGCCAAAGGATTTATGCTTTCGATGATTGAAACTGCCATCCGGATTTCGGCGAATAAAGTAACAACCCACGAAATAAACCAGATTATTGATATTGGTAAAAATTTACTGAATGAACCTATAGTTTTACTCGAAAATGTTGAAATGGTCTTGCAAAAGCTGCAACCTGATTACAAATTAATACTTGCGACAAAAGGTGATCTGTTGGACCAGGAGCGAAAACTGGTAAAGTCGGGTTTGGCAAATTATTTTCACCATATTGAAATTATGAGTGATAAAAGGGAAAATAATTACAGGAATCTAATTCGTCGGCTCGAAATAGAACCAAAGGATTTTGTTATGGTCGGTAATTCAGTAAAATCGGATATTCTCCCGGTTATAAATATTGGCGCCAAAGCAATACATGTTCCATGTGAAATAACCTGGCTGCACGAACAGCATCATGAGGAAACGGATAGCAGCAAGTTCATTACCATAAATAATTTAGCCGAAATACTGGAAATACTTTAATTATGCACAGAATACTTGATATTGAAAACTGGAACCGGAAAGAGCATTTCCTGTTCTTTTGCCAATGTGATGAGCCTTTTTTCGGGATAGTGGCAGAAGTTGACTGTACCGAAGCGTATAACTTTTGCAAGCTGAATAAGATACCGTTTTTCCTGTTTTATCATCATAAGGCAATTATTGCCGTTAACCAGATGGAGGAATTCCGATACAGAATCCGCGACAACGACATACTCATTTATGATACAATTCATGTAACAACAACGATAAGCAGAACCGACAATACATTTGCGTTCTCATTTATTCCTTTCACAACATCGTTCAACAACTTTACAAAACTGGCAAAAGCTGAAATAGAGAGCGTTAAAAATTCAAATGGCATAAGGTTGAGCGAAAATTCAAGCCGGCCTGATGTAATCCATTTTTCGACCGTACCCTGGATACGTTTTACGGGAGTAACTCATCCCCGAAATTTCAAATACAACGACAGCGTTCCGAAGATAACTTTTGGAAAATATTTGTACAAAAACGAACGGTTAATAATGCCGGTATCAATAAATGTTCATCATGGATTAATGGACGGATTTCATGTTGGGAAGTACCTACAGTTATTCCAACAATTACTGAATGATCATAGCATTTAACCAGATGAAATTGAAAGTCAACATTATACTGTTCGATCTCGATGGAACGCTAACAAACCCCAAAGAAGGAATTGTAAATTCAATTTTATATGCACTCGGGAAACTTGGGATAAAAGAGAATTTTGTCAATGAACTTGATTCTTTTATTGGCCCGCCGCTACGGGATTCATTCATAAAGCGCTATAATCTAACTGACAAACTTGCGGATAAAGCAGTAATCTGTTACAGGGAGTACTTTGCTATAAAAGGCCTTTTCGAAAACGAAATGTATCCTGGAGCAGAAGAAATGCTTGAATCGTTTTGTACTAAAAAGTACCAGTTATTCGTTGCCACTTCAAAGCCTACAATATACTCAGAGAAGATTCTTAAACATTTTAGGCTTGATAAGTTTTTCATTGAAATTGTTGGCAGCAATCTCGATAATACCCGTACGGATAAAACGGAGATTATTTCGCATATAATTACATCTCATAATTTGATAGCAGCAAATTCGATAATGGTAGGCGACAGGAAACATGATATAACCGGAGCTAAAAATAATTTAATGAAGTCGGTTGGCGTAACGTATGGTTATGGATCGTTAGAGGAACTGCGTTCAGCACAAGCTGAATTTATTATAAACGATTTCGAAGAACTGAAAACTTTGTTTTCGGATTTACAAAAAGAATAAAGGCCATTTACCTCGCGATAAATGGCCTTTTTAATTCAGTAATTTTGATTAAAGGATATAACGGATGCCTAACTGCATCTGCCATTTTGAATTTGTCGAGAAATCGTCAATGTAGGAATCCTTCAGGTTTGTGTTGAACTGGTAGTAAGGAACATTATTGTTATCAATACCGGCAACCTTAATAGGGTTGGTAGTATTCACAAGTTGACGTACACCCCAGTTTGAGTTTATCATATTGCCAAAGTTCATGATGTCAAGGGAAACCTGTATGGTATTCTTCCTATCCTTAACCTTAAAATTGAAATCCTGCATAAACCGGATATCCATTTGTGAGAACCATGGCAGTGCCCCTCCGTTGCGCTCAGCATATTGTCCACGGCGGTTTTTCAGATATGGATCCTGCTCAATAAAATCATTTAGGGCAGTCCATTGCGTTGCTGCATTTGCATTCAGTGTACCTATTCCATCAGTTACAGTTCCGAAGTTAATATCAGCTTGTGTAGCCGGTACATATAACAAGTCGTTGTTATTAATAGCATCGCGGTTAAGGTCGCCGGCATAGGTGTATGAGTAGCGGTTTCCTTTTCCTGCTTCGAAGAACATACCAAAAGTTGATGCCATTGATTTGTATTCTTTCGAATACATCCAACTCGAAATTACGCGATGCTGTAAGCCGTACCTCGACCAGGATACCTGTGGCATATTAGGATTGCCAACTACAGGGTTACGCTGAAAAGCATCGGCTGCAATTTCGGCCGGAATTGAAGTGTAATCTTTCGAATCCTGGTAGGTATATGCCAGGTCGCCTCTGAAGCCACCTTTCCACCTTTTCGATATTTTACCGGTTAAGCTAAGTTGATGGCCTTCTTTTACATTATCAAGTACAATGTAACCCGCATCGAGGAATCCAATACTACCTTCAGTGGATGCATAAATATGTGTTTCGTTAAAACCGCCAAAAATAGCACGGTTGTCGGCACCGGCCAAAGTTTGTGAAGGTGCTTTCATATCATAATCGCGGTGCACAACAGCATTGATGTCCTTACCGTAAATACCTTCAATGATGGCAAGCCATCCTTCGGCAAATTTCCAGTCAACTGCCAGATCGGTTTTCCATACCTGAGGGAATTTAAAATTTTCGGCAGTTGAGTTTACCTGGAATGTATAACCAGGGTTTATACCAGGGTTCGAAGCCTGGTTTCCCAACCATACAAAAGGAATACGACCGGTAAAGATACCTGTACCAAAACGAAGAATAATCTGGTCATCACCCTTTATATCATAGTTTAAACCCAAACGCGGCGACCATAATAACTGTGATTCAGGCCAAACAGCAGGATCAAGTTTTACTGAATTCCCGTCTTTATCAACCCAGCCGTTAAAATTGGCTGCTTCCTGCGATGCTTCTGTAACAGGCAGATTGTTAAGATAAATAGGGATATCAACGCGTAAACCTAGTGTTAGTTTGAGCTTTTCGCTGGCCTGAAATTCATCCTGTCCGTAAATACCCAACTGTGCAACATCTATTTCCGGCAACTGGAATGGTTTTTTCTGAGCTTCGGTTACTTCAGCGTTATAGTCGACATCTTCTTTGGTTGTAGCTAAAAATTCAGTAACACTTCCATAGGTATGCCACGGATAGTAGAAAAGATTAAATGAGTTTTCGAAATAGAATTTCTCGAAGTTTACACCGCCTGTAATTGTGTGTTTGTTAGCATAATAGGTAACATTGTCGGTAAACTGGAATACATTTTGTTTAAGTGTATTATTAGTCGAAAACATTTCGGAACCGGCCGATATAGCAACATTTCCGCTGTTGTCTTTTATATCAATTACAGGAAAAGGAACTGATTTTGGTTCGCGGTGATCATCGAAAACAGTATAGCCGATTAAGAGTTTATTCGACAGTTTGCTGGTAAAAATTGAGTTTAACTCACCTACAAATGAATGTATTTTGTTGAAAATAGTGTATGATTCGTTCTCAAAAGGCAAACGGTAGCTGGTCGGACCATGCCCTCCAATAGCTTCAGGGTGAGGCAGGATATCCTTGGAGGCATCCAGCATGTTATAACGAACTGAAAGTGTGTGATTTTTTGCAATATTATAATTCAGTTTCAACAGGAACTTATTGTTCGCTTTTTCGTGGGTATATCCCTGGTATGCGCCGGCCTCGTAACCCCATTCGCTTAAAAAATGATCGTGTACAGCCTTTATATCAGTTTCATTTACACTGGTTACATTAGCCTGACCTGTATTTTCGCCATTATCGGCAATAAATGCAGTAGCCAATTGGTTGGCCCGTTCAATTTCGGCATTCATAAAGAAAAACAATTTGTTTTTAATGATTGGGCCACCAATACTTAATCCTGTCTGGGTGGTCTTGAAATCAACGTTTGGAGCATCAACTCCGCTTACTTTCTTGCCGATCATATTATCGCCGCGGAAATAAGTATATGCGGTTGCTTTAAACTGGTTAGTTCCTGATTTGGTAACAGCATTTACTCCAGCACCGGTAAAACCACCTTCGCGAACATCAAAAGGAGCAAGTGAAACCTGAATCTGTTCGATAGCATCGAGCGAAACAGGTTGTGCATCCGATTGTCCGCCAGGCGTAGCATAATCCAAACCGAAAGAGTTATTGAAAATTGAACCATCTAGCGAAAAGTTATTATACAGGTTGTTTCTGCCGCCAAAACTGTTTCCATCGCTTTGTGGAGTAAGCCGTGTTAAATCCTTCTGGCTGCGGGTCATATTCGGTAACGAAGTAATTTGTTTACTTTCGAGGTTGGTCATAGCGCCGGTTTGACTCCGGTTGGGATTAAGTCCACCCTGAACCACAACACCGCTTATCTGGGTAGCGGTTGTTTTCATTTCCAGTTTAACAAATTCAGTATTGTTCAATTGCAGATAAATATCTTCTGCCGATGCATTTTCGTAACCGATAAATGAAACTGTAACCTTATAAGGTCCGCCAATTTTCATGTCACGGATGTTGAAATGGCCATCTTCCGAAGTAAAAGTTCCGTATTGGGTACCTGTTGGGGTGTGAACAGCTAATACGCTGGCTAAAAGAACCGGTGCTCCTTTGTCGTCAACAATAATCCCCGAGAGGGACGAAGTTGTTACACCTTGCGAAAACACATATCCGCTTACAAGCAGAAACATGGTTAAAAACAGAAGTAGACGTTTTTTCATAAATTTGTTGTTTTAGCTAATTAATATTTTGTTGTATTGGTTTAGATGATTGCTATGGGTATAAAAGTGTATAATACATTGCAGCAAAACAATAGTTTTTGAGTTTATTTTATTACTACAAATATAATATTTCAATAATAATTACAATATCTCTAATTAGTATAATACAAGATTTAGTTATTAACAATTTGTTCACGAAATTAAACCTGTCAATAGTTTTTCAAAGACATTTCTTTTTATTCAGATAACCAGATATTAATTTCATAAGGTAGAAATAATAGTAATTTTTCGATACTGAATCTTACTTTAAAGCCAAAGAAATCTTGTTATTTGATATAGAATTAGTTTATAAATTTGAGTGTGAAAAGAATATCATAGCTTATACTAATGAATTGAAATTCATTCAAATAAATGAGTTAGAATATAAGTAGCTGATTACGTCTGCTTAATTGAATTTGTTCATAAACTTCTTTCTAAAAAACAAGAATAATGGATACAGGTAAACAAATTTACGGATCGGCCTGGCAAAAACCACTCCGGTTATGACCCGGTATTGTCATTGTGATACTCCAATGGCTGATCAGGTTCGTTATTCCAATGGTTGTTCCCAGTGATAATGCTTTAATGACAGGCGTATTTGCCGGAATCCTTGGCGGATTGGCAATTGTGATATGGTGGGCATTTTTCAGCCGGGCAGAGGTATCCGAGCGATGGGTAGCCATTTTGTTAATGATTGTTTCATTGTTTGTAGCATCACGCCTGCTCCATATTTCAATTGCCACGGCCAATATGGGGCTTATGTTTATTATTTTCTCCGTTCCGGTGATGAGCCTCGCATTCGTTGCATGGGCAGTTGCCAGCCGCCGACTGTCAACCGGACTCCGTCGTAAAACAATGATTGCAACAATACTGATGGCATCAGGATTCTGGACACTCCTCCGCACCGAAGGCATGAGCAGTGATCTTCATTTTGATTTTGCCTTCCGCTGGTCGCCGACCCGGGAGGAACGCTTTCTTACTCAAACCAATAACGAGAAAATGACTCTCACTGCATCATCGCAGAAAGGTGCCGAATGGCCTGGCTTCAGGGGAGCCAACCGCGACGGGATCATCCATGGCTTGCGCTTAAAGACCGACTGGAAAGCATCGCCTCCTGTCGAACTGTGGCGGCGGCCTGTAGGTCCGGGATGCTCATCCTTTGCCGTGAGCGGAAATTTTCTATACACCCAGTAACAGCATGGTGACAACGAAGTGGTTTCCTGTTATAACTTAACCAATGGCAAGCCGGTATGGATACACAGCGATAAAGCCCGGTTCTGGGACTCACATGCCGGAGCCGGCTCGCGCGCTACGCCAACCCTGAGTAATGGCCACATATATACTTGTGGTGCAACCGGAATCCTGAATGTGCTCGATGCAAATGACGGCAAGTTGATCTGGTCGCGCAACGCTGTTTCCGACACCAAAGCAAAGGAATCCGGATGGGGGTTTACAGGCTCCCCGGTTGTTATGGTTGATAAGTTATTGTCGCAACTTCCGGAAAGCTTGCAGCTTATGACCTTGCTACCGGAAAACCACTCTGGTTCGGGCCTGACGGGGGAAGAGGCTACAGTTCACCACATTTGATGACTATTGCCGGAATATCGCAGATCCTGCTCCTGAGCGATTCAGGCGTTATTAGTCTCTCTCCTGCCGAGGGCAAGCTACCCTGGAAATACAGCTGGCCGCAGGAGAACCGTATTCTTCAACCATCTCTTACCGCTGAAGGCGATCTGCTGATAAGCGGAGACCAGTACGGCATCCGGCGCATTTCAGTTACAAGTGAGGCGAGCAGATGGAAAATCAAAGAGCATTGGACATCGGCAGAGTTTAGTCCGATTTTCAACGATATCGTAATTCAAAAAGGTCATGCTTATGGTATTAACGGCCGCAGCCTTGCCAGCATCGACCTTAAGGATGGAACCCGGAAATGGCAGGGTGGGCACTTTGGCGGTCAGATCCTTTTACTGGCCGACCAGGATATATTATTGGTACTAACAGAAAAGGGTGAACTGGAGCTGGTTTCAGCATCACCCGACAAATTTACGGAACTCGCAAGCTTTCCGGCCATTAAGGGCAAAACCTGGAACCACCCGGTACTGGTTGGCGACATTCTGGTGGTTCGAAACAGCCAGGAGATGGCAGCTTTCCGGCTTCCACTTGCAGGAAGTTGATGAATTTATGCTTTCAGAGTTGCATTTGATATCATATGCCCGGTTTTAGTTCCATGAGCAAAAAAAAACATTCTATGACAAAACAAATAGACAGAATGACACAATTAAGCACTGAATATAGCAACAACATATATGTTTTAAAAACAGGCTATTCCTCTTCAATAATCCTGACTCTGATAACGTTGATAACATTTGCCTTTGCCATGATGGCCGTGCCGCCGTCAGGACCTTATTGCCCGGGCGATTGCATGCAATATCCCTATTAGTTTATTGAAAGGAGAAACTGAAGGAATAGCTTTATTTACACAATATAACGGGCATGGAATATTTATTGCGCTTGAAGAATTAGGATACATGATGATGAGCTTGTCGTTACTGTTTCTTTCACCGGTCTTTTTAAAGAAAAGCCGATTGGAAAAAGCCATACGGTGGATTTTTATTCTGCCATTTATGCTAACAATTATTTCGTTGATCAGTTATACAATTAAATTTGGCATCGACAGGAGTTACCGTTTCGAGGTTGCTGCTATTTCTGCCAATTGGCTGAGCATTATCAGTATCAGTATTTTGATGGCAATATTCTTCAGAAGGCTCATAAAATGCAGAAGATACAATTCATCAGACGCTGTCAGATGATTTACATGAAAATACTGATGATCAAATTCATCAGACACTGTCTGATGAATTTCATGTTACTGATATTGAAACTATTAAGCATACAAGTGAAAAAATTGGTACTGATAAAAACCCGGCCTTCATCCTTCTCGCCTTCTTCAAGCATTATCTTTTTCTCACTTTGTTGAATCATGGAAAATTGATGATTTTGTAATAGAAATAGCATGATCCAGTAAAGTTCAACTTATAAAAAATTAAAGCCTGTAAATGAAAAATTTACAGGCTTTATTGAAATATTCCGGGTGGAGCGTAGGGGAGTCGAACCCCTGACCTCTTGCCTGCCAGGCAAGCGCTCTAGCCAACTGAGCTAACGCCCCGTAACAGAGGCGCAAAATTAAGAAACTTTCCTAATTTTACACAAAATATGTTTTAATTTTATGAAACGATTGTTTGCTGCCATCAAAATTCATCCTTCGGCAAGATATATAAATGTATTTAACGAAATTTCGTCATCGCTGCGTCATGAACGGATAAAATGGGTGGAACCGGAAAACACACACCTTACGCTTAAATTCTTTGGCGAAACGGATGAAACTAAAATTCCTGCAATCAGGCAGTCAATTGAAACGGCAGTTGCTCAATCAAAACCGTTTACCCTGAAAATAGCGAATACCGGAATTTTTGGCACCCGATACGATCCCAAAGTTATTTGGTTTGGAATAGAGAAGCAGGATGAACTAGAAAACCTGGCTCAAAATATCTTTAATGAACTTGCAAAATGTGGCTGGGAAAAGGATCGACAGAATTTTGTTCCTCATCTTACCATCGGGCGTATCAGGGAAGTGAAGGATAAATCACTTTTTCAGCAAATCATCAGTAAATACAATACGGTGGAGGTTCAGGAAGAAAATGTAACCGAAATAATCCTTTACGAAAGCATTCTTCGCCGCGAAGGGTCGATGTATGTGGAGGTGTTTTCAGCCAAACTACGATAATGATTAAGCGCGGATGGCACGGAAAGAACGGATATTCGCATAACAGCATTTGCTCAATAAGTTTGCCTAAACTCATTATATTCTTATTGTTTATGAGTGTACTGATTGGCTTAGTTATTATATATTTTCTCTAAAACCATCACTTTGTGTTAATCTGTGTCTCCGTGTTAAAATAAAAAACCCTCCGGAAAGCGAATCCCGCAGGGTTTAAAAAAACTAACCAGGTTTTTTGTCTTATTCTGTTTTTGTGGGTTCGGATGTTTCACCATCTTTACGGTGTTTTTCGATAAAAAAATCGATAATCAGTGCCATTCCACCAAATATGGATGCCATGGAGAAATAGGCTGCTTCGGGCGACATAACATCGTATTTAGCCATAAACTCGGCGATAAGCAATCCCAGACCCACGCCAAAAAGCAACAGTCCCCATTTTAGTGAAGAATAGCAACGGCCGTTTTCTTTAAGTATTGTTGCATCGCGGCCGCTTTGTATCAGTGCCATACGTTCTTTTTTGCGGTACGACATATATACAATGCCCAGTATCATTGCAAAAAATGCTATCGGAATCCATAATCCTTCATTCATGGTCTTAATGTTTTAAGGTTTTATAATTTGTTCTCTGCACTTTATGACGTAACTTTTTACACCAGGTTACAGAAAAAAGGAACATTTATTGTAATTTTACGTTTATAAGATTGAAGGGATTGATAAGGACAAGGAGACACGGAGAAATAGGGACAAGGGGATGAATTTATAAGATTGAGGTGATTGATGGGATTGCTTTAGACAAGGAGACACGGAGAAATGAGGACAAGGAGATGAATTTATAAGATTGAGGGGATTGATTGGATTGATTGAGACAAGGGGACAAGGAAAAATGAGGACAAGGAGGTGGATGGTGGGGATTGATGGAATTGATGGAATTGACATGTACCCCCGGAACATGAAACCCGGAACCCGGAACACTGCACCAAACATCAGGCTTTAGTACAACTTCTCCTGTAACCTTTTATACCAATCTGCGTCATACTACCACATGAAAGAACAGGACGACATTTTTCACGTGCAGAGAGTGCTTGCCGGAAACACCGCAGCATTCGCCGTCCTGGTTGAAAAACACAGCAATATGGCGTTCACTATTGCCAATAAAATTGTGCGAAGCCGCGAAGATGCTGAGGAAATCGCGCAGGATGCATTTGTGAAAGCTTACCAGTCGTTACGTTCGTTTAAAGGGGATTCGAAATTCAGCACCTGGCTGTACCGTATCGTTTACAATGCAGCCATTTCGCACACCCGCCGTAAAAAACAGGATTTTACCCAGCTCGACGAACGGGTAGTAAGCGATACAACGGAAGACGAAATTTTTGAAAACCTCGATTCGCTTGATGCTGAACTACAGAGTAAACTGGTAAACGAAGCCATCAACAACCTGCCTGCTGATGAAAGTGCTATTGTTACACTCTTTTACCTGAAAGAAAATACCATCGACGACATCAGCCAGATAACCGGGTTGAGCGTTTCGAACGTAAAAGTTAAACTGTTCCGCATACGCAAAAAACTCTATGAAGAACTGCAAACGAAAATGCAAATGCAGACTGTGGCGTAAAAATTGTACTTTTGCACTTCGACTTCACTCAGTGCTCGTGAACATTGAATATTGAACATTCGAACTTTGAAATAACTCATAAGACCATGACAAAAGATAAAAACAACCACGATGAAGCAATCCGTCGCATTGTTAGCCGTACCAGGCTCGACAAGCCTTCGGAAGGGTTCAGTGCGCGTATCATGGATCGCCTGCTCCTAAAACCTGAACCTGTTAATAAATGGATGATCTCCTACCAGTATGGCATATTAGCTGTAGCTGCCGGTATAGCAATCATGATGTTAATTTTCCCTGCCTGGACTGTTTTTGACTTTGATGTAAAAATGGCCGGAACATCAGCAGCGCAAATGGCTGGCAATCTTTTTTCGAGTGGACTTGTGTGGGCTGGACAAATGTTCGGCAAAATCGGCTCGCTTGGCAAATACGCTTACTTTATCCCGGTTTCGGTAGCCATACTGCTTGTTTCGGTTTTCGACCAGATTATCAGCCGTAAACCACAGGTTGGTACTGCAAAAAGTTAAAATATCAATTCCTTTATATTCATGAAAATCATTTTGCTGCTCATCGCAAAATGATTTTTTTCTGTTCATATTTCAATTTAACCTTTTGCATTTGGCTCAGGATGAAATAAAAACAGGTTGGGTTAACTCTTGCGTGAGGATTTGTGATCCGTGACGACACAAAAACCTCCTTTCGAATCTTGGAACAATACTCCCCCGACTTCCTGAGCGTAAATAATTGAATTGAATAAGGCGGATTCCTGAAGAATACAAAGTACTTGTACTGTTACATTTAGTATAAAGACAAAGTACTCAGGTAGCTTAACATATTTCAACAAATCTGATACCGGAAAACGTGAAAAGCTTACTTTTGTATTAAAAGAAGTGAAAATCTCTGGATTGAACTATTATTTGTATGGATTCAATAAGTTTCCTGATGACCATCAGCTAAGTTTACGTTCACTTGCGGAAAATTCGCTCTAATGAAGAATTCTGCCCTTAAGCGTTTTATTTCTGAAATTTACCGGAGCAACGTCATGTTTGTGTGCATAATATGAATCAACCAACTTATCTATTTGAGCATTTAAAAAATTGAATGATCTTATATCAATATAAAATCCTTTACAAATGCTAACAGATGAACTGAAAAACTCCGTCGAATTGCTTCTGACAGAAAAACGCGGATCATTGGTTCAGATTATTGAATCACAATCAATAGGCGGAGGATGTATCAATGAAGCATATTCGCTCAAAACCACGGTTGGGAACTATTTCGTCAAATACAACTCAGCAACAGCATTTCCGGGAATGTTCGAAAAAGAAGCTGGGGGATTGAAATTACTGGCTGATACAAAAACGATTGCCATTCCTGAAGTATTCGGTTCCGGTGAATCAGGTAAATTGGCTTACCTCCTCCTACAACATATCGAAAGTGGAACTTCCGGTCGTAATTTCTGGAATGAATTTGGCTCAAAACTGGCTGATTTACATCGGAATACTTCAGAATATTTCGGGCTGGAATATGATAATTATATCGGATCTCTTGCTCAGTGTAATAAAAAGCACAGTGACTTTTTCAGTTTCTTTATTTCACAGCGCATCGAACCTCAGCTTATAACTGCCCGCAATAAAGGAGCATTCAGTCAAAGTGATATGCGTTATTTCGATTCCTTTTTCAAAACATTGCACAATATTATTCCTTCCGAAAAACCGGCACTTATCCACGGTGACCTTTGGAGCGGGAATTTCCTGGTTACTTCTAATGGCTCTCCTTGCCTGATTGATCCTGCGGTTTACTATGGTCATCGTGAAGCGGATATAGCCATGACCAAGCTGTTCGGAGCATTTCAACCGGAATTTTACCATGCTTATAACCAGGCTTTACCCATGGAAAAGGATTGGCAGAAACGGGTGGATATTTTTAACCTTTATCCGCTCTTGGTGCATGTAAACTTGTTTGGTGGTGGCTATGCCGGACAGGTTTTGCGGATTATCCGGCAATTTTGAGTAATTTCGGGCTCGGGAAACTGGTAAATTTGAGATAAGTGCAAATTGTAGCTCTCCGAAAAATCTTCAATCAGTTGTTTATTTATCGGATTTTTTACCAATTATTCCGGTTTAAATGCCTATATTCAGACATTTAGAAACAGCATATTACCATGAATAAAGACACAGCCATAAAGCTTTTCGAATCGAAGAAAATCCGATCCGTTTGGAATGACGATGAAGAAAAATGGTATTTTTCGATTGTTGATGTTATTGAAGTGCTTACCGGAACCAATCGTGCACGTAAGTATTGGAGCGATTTAAAATCCAAACTCATTAATGAGGGAAGTGAACTGTCCGAGAAAATCGGACAGTTGAAAATTACAGCGGATGATTTTAAATTGCAACTGACGGATGTTGCCGATACCGAGCAACTTTTCCGGCTTATACAATCAATTCCTTCACCAAAAGCTGAGCCTTTTAAGCAATGGCTTGCTAAGGCCGGCCGCGAACTAATTGATGAAATTGAAGATCCCGAGCTTGGTTTCGACAGCTTAATGATAACCTGTCTCAAGAAAGGATATAGCAAGGAATGGGTTAATCAACGCCTGAAAAGCATTGAAATCCGCAAGGAACTAACCGATGAATGGGATGACCAAGGTGTGAAAAACGGCCAGGAAAATAAATTATTCTTGAAAATACCCGGCTTCCCGCCCTTCGCCATTTCGCCCCTCGCCCCTCTTTTCTTTAAAAATAACAATATAATTTTAACACATTGAACTTTAACTCATTCGGCTTCAGCCCTACCCTTATGCAGGGAATAGAAGCAATAGGATATGAAACCGCCACTCCTGTTCAGATTTCGGCCATACCGGCCATACTCGAAGGACGCGACTTAATTGCTTCGGCCCAGACCGGAACAGGTAAAACAGCAGCTTTTTTGCTGCCGGTTATCGAAAAACTGATGGCCATGCCTCATGACAACCAGGTGAAAGCCATGATTATAGTACCAACCCGCGAACTGGCACTACAGATCGACCAGCAGATGGAAGGCTTTTCGTATTACACCAATGTCAGCTCTATTGCCATTTACGGCGGAACGGACGGAACGGTTTTTTCGCGCGAAAAACAAGCACTCACCGAAGGCGCTGACCTGATCGTTTGCACACCCGGCCGCCTGATGGCACATATGAACATGGGTTATATCAAATTCCCGGAACTCAAATTCCTGATCCTCGACGAAGCCGACCGTATGCTCGACATGGGTTTTAATGAAGATATTCTGAAAATAATTTCTTACCTGCCAAAGCAACGGCAAAACCTGATGTTTTCGGCTACCATGCCATCAAAAATACGACACCTGGTCAGGCAGATCCTGAATAATCCGGTAGAGATTAATATAGCCATGTCGAAACCAGCTGAAAAAATTGTGCAGAAAGCTTATGTTGTTTATGATACACAGAAAATACCGCTTATCAAAATGTTGCTGAAAGAGACGGTAATGAAGCGCGTTCTGATTTTCTGTTCTACCAAAGAAAAAACCCGTCAATTATTTCACGAACTGAAGAAAACCGGAATCCGGGCCGAAGAAATACACTCCACTCTCGAACAAGCTGCCCGCGAAAATGTAATAATACGATTTAAAAGCGGAGATATTCCTGTGCTTGTGGCAACTGATATTGTTTCGCGTGGTATTGATATTGAGGATATTGATATGGTGATAAACTACGACGTACCTCATGATGCCGAAGATTATATTCACCGCATTGGTCGTACAGCGCGCGCTTCGGCCGAAGGAACTGCTGTTACCTTTATTAACGAACGCGACCAGCAGCGGTTTGGTGCTATCGAAACTCTGCTGGAGCGTGAAGTTGAAAAATCAGAGGTTCCTGAGCAGTATGGCGAAACACCGGCTTACAATCCAAAGATCAGACCTAAAGGAGAAAAGAGAGGGTTCGGAGGAAAGCGAAAATTCAGTGGAAACCGAAAAAACGGAAGAAAACCCGGTGATCCCGGACAAAGAAAAAATTAGGTATTAGTCATGACTAATTAAATTAGTGTCACTAAGAAAACTCATCTTTTTACGTAAAAATGCTCATTTTCTTTAACTTTAGGTTTGGCAGGCAAAACTCAATCTTCTGTGCGCGAGTACTTTCCCCTACGGGACCAAGGGGTGAACGTGGGAAAAACTCATTTTAGACTCGTTTTCTTATACGCACTATTTAATCAACTTAATTCTACTTCTTCCCTTCACGCCGCTCATCCCAAAGTTGCTTAAAACTCTTCGGTGCTACCACAGGCAACTCCCGGCGCGGACCCCAGCTTGCGGCAAAAAACTTCTTCAGAACCTTATTCTTGGTTTTGCCACTGAACATATCCATGTATTTGCGTTTTCCCATACCGGTTTTAAATGCGTACATCACCGTTTTATCAAACCGGCCCGTATAACCTTCTTTAACCGAATCGCTGCGGTTGAATAACAACTGTTCGTGAAGATTAATTTTTACCGGGCAAACTTCGCTACAGGCTCCGCAAAGCGAGGAAGCAAAACTGAGGTGCTTGAAATCTTTCATTCCACGCATCCATGGAGTAATTACCGAGCCTATGGGGCCGCTGTAAGTAGTTCCGTAAGCGTGGCCGCCAATACTTTTATAAACAGGACACACATTGAGGCAGGCGCCACAACGAATGCATCCGAGAGCCCGGCGCTGATTTTTATGTGCAAGTATTTCTGTGCGGTTATTATCGAGCAGGATCACGTACATTTCATCCGGACCGTCGCCTTCGCCTTCCTGGCGCGGACCGGTTACTATTGAATTATAAACGGTTATATTCTGACCGGTACCGTATGTTGCCAGTAAAGGCCAGAAAAGATCCAGGTCGCGAAGTTTGGGAATCAGTTTTTCGATTCCGGCAATTACAATATGTACTTTCGGAAACGACATGCTCATCATGGCATTTCCTTCGTTTTCGGTAAGGCAAACTGCACCTATGTCAGCAACCAGGAAATTTGCACCGGTAATTCCGATATCTGCGTTAAAAAATTTTTCCCTAAGCAATGCTCTCACATAGGCCGTAATTTGTTCAGGTGTACTGCCGGCATCCATTCCGAATTTTTCGTTGAAAAGCGCGGCCACTTCCTCTTTCGATTTGTGCATAGCCGGCGTTACAATGTGGTAAGGCTTTTCGCCGGCAAGCTGCACGATATATTCTCCCAGGTCGGTTTCGAGCGATTCAATTCCCGCTTTTTCGAGGTGCTCGTTTAGCGAAATCTCCTCGGTAACCATGGTTTTACTTTTTACGACATGCTTTGCCTCTTGCTTTTTCACAATTTTAAGCACTTCGGTCACAGCCTCTGCCCCGTCCAACGCCCAGATTACTTTACCTCCCCGTGACTGAAACGATGCTTCGAAGTCAACGAGATATTTAGCAAGATCTGTAATTACTTTGTTTTTGATATGAGCCCCTCGTTGTTTGGCCAGCTCAAGGTTTGAGTACTGTTCTTTCCCTCTTACAACGGCGGCATCGTAGCGTGAAATATTAAATGCCACGGTTGCACGGTGAACCTTATCAAACGCCTTTTTTTCACTATCGGTAACAAACTTGCTATAGGAATCGCTCATTTAGTTTTGCTTAGATATTGAGTATTATTGTGTTTTTGCAACAGTATACTTTACCAAAGATTGTCTGTAATTTTTGTAATTACAAAGGTATTTTATTTATTCTTGCCTCGTGACGACCACCTTCGAAATCGGTAGTCAGAAATGCCATTACCGCATTAAGTGCTTCCTTTTCAGAGATAAACCTTCCGGGAAGACAAAGTATATTTGCGTTGTTGTGGAGTCGCGCAAGTTTTGCAAGTTCGGTATTCCAGCATAAGGCAGCCCGTATGCCCGCATACTTGTTCGCCGTCATACAAACCCCGTTTCCGCTTCCGCAAATAAGCAAAGCCATCGGAAATAACCCGTTATTAACAGCTGAAGCAACTGGATGAACCATATCGGGATAGTCGATGCTGTCAGCCGAATAACTTCCAAAATCACGCAGCGAATATCCTGATTCAGCGAGCCTTAACTTCAAATATTCCTTTAAATCGTAACCTCCCTGATCACAGCCTAATGCTAAAGTTTTAGTCTTATCAAACATTGTTAACAAATTAATATTTCTAAATTAAATCTTCAATTCGGTCGGAGTCGCATTCGCTTTCATTTTAACCACTTACACCGAAAAACAAAAGTACATCCAAAAACAAGTCATTTCATTATCAGTGCAATAGAGTTTTTAAACAATTATTGTTAATAAGTGCTTACTTTTGTTACTAAAATGTGTATAGAATTTGCTTGCTGTTAACAATTAATTCACAGGTGAGGGTTGCGCCATAGGGCTAAATAAGTTTGCTCAACTTGTGAGTCATTTTAAAACAAGATGTAAACACTTTTCTGCTGTTTATAACATGTGATTTTTTCTACCAGGCTTTATATGAACATAATGTTAACAACATGCTTAAGACTATAATTTACAGAACCTAAACATAAAAACACTTGTTAATAACCTGTGTACAAACTACTCTTAGCTTAAATAAAAAATAAAAAACAACTAAACTGCTAACACTATGAACAGCCTAATAATAATAACATATATTTAAATTATAAAAAGATATATTATTAATGGCTGTTACTGATAATTTTGAAAAATGGGAAAAGATAATCTTTTAAATAAAATTCAGGAACTTAAAAAAGAGAAGAATGCCGTTATCCTGGCACATTATTACCAGGTTGCCGAAATTCAGGATATTGCTGATTATATTGGCGATAGTTTGCAACTTTCGCAAAAAGCTGCTGAAACCGATGCTGATATCATTGTTTTTGCAGGAGTTCATTTTATGGCCGAAACTGCCAAAATCCTGTCGCCAACAAAAAAAGTGCTTTTACCCGATCTAGAAGCCGGATGTTCACTGGCTGCCAGCGCACCTGAAAAAGAATTTTCCGAATTTGTAAAAAAATACCCTGATCATAAGGTAATTACATACATAAATTGTACTGCAGCAGTTAAAACATGGTCGGATGTGATAGTAACTTCCAGCAATGCAGTTAAAATTGTTGAATCGTTTCCGAAAGATCAGAAACTGATATTTGCTCCGGATAAAAACCTGGGTGCATATATAAATGGCTTAACCGGGCGAAATATGCTCCTATGGGACGGCACCTGCGAAGTGCATGAAACCATTCGTACCGAAAGTATTATGCAACTCAAACTCCAGTATCCGGATGCTAAACTTATTGCACATCCCGAATGTAAACAACCGGTCCTGATTTTGGCCGATTTTATTGGTTCAACCTCCGCAATGCTTGATTTTACTGCAAAAGACAATGCTACAAAATTTATTGTTGCAACCGAAACCGGAATTATTCACCAGATGAAGAAACTTTCGCCGGAAAAGGAATTTATTGTGGTTCCGGCGGACGAAACATGTTCGTGTAATGATTGTCCGTATATGAAGTTGAATACGCTGGAGAAACTCTATCTTTGTATGCTGCACGAAAAACCTGAGATTACTCTTTCGGACGAAGTAATTGAAAAAGCCCGCAGGCCCATTGTGCGTATGCTCGAATTGTCAAAGAACAGATAATTGCAGTGAATAGTAAATTGAAAATAGAAAATAGCCTGAACTTCATCAATTAAGATTTAATTTTAGAGAATAATATGAAAATTGTAGTTGCAGGAACATTATTTGAAACAGATGCCATTTTCCATTAACTATTTTCCAATAACTAATTTAAAAAAGTGCAAAATTACTCAGTGTACACTATAAAAAATGCTTTGTTGAAAATTGTTTTATTTTCAGCGCTACTATTAGTTTTTGTAATGCAATCCAAAGCCCAGGAAGAGCAAACAAATACAGTTACTGATGGTTTCGTAAAGTTTTATTACCCGGGTGGACAACTTTCGAGCGAAGGTACCATGCGCGAAGGAAAACCTGATGGGTATTGGAAAACATATTACGAAAACGGCGAGCTGAAAGCGGAAGGATACCGTAAAAATTTCATGCTCGACAGTGTATGGAAATTTTACGATGATTCGGCAAGATTACTGGTTTCAATCACCTACGCCGGAGATAAAAAGAATGGTTTAAAAACCACCTACCGGCAGGGTGAATTGACTACCGAAACCTTTGTAAATGATCTAAAACAAGGTCCCACAACGTATTATTATCCTGATGGAAAAGTCCGTTTAATTGTAAATTTTATTGCCGGTCTCGAAAACGGAATTGCCCGCGAACTGGCCCCGGATGGAACTGTAATTACTTATATGGAGTACAAAAAAGGTTTTCTTGTAAGCCGTGAACGCATCAACAGAAAAGATAGCAAAGGCATGAAACAGGGGCGGTGGAAGTTTTTCTACGATGACTTTACAATTAAGCTGGAAGGAATTTATAAAGACGATAAAAAGAACGGATATTTTAAAGAATACGATGAGAACGGAAGTTTGCTTACCGTTAAAAAGTATGTGAATGACGTTGAGCAGATAGAGGCTCCGGAACTAACAAGCCTGAAACTCAAAACCGATTATTATCCCAGCGGTAAAGTAAAAACTGTAGCCAGTTACAATGGTGATGTGCCCGAAGGTGTCCGCCGCGAGTACAGCGAAGACGGCAAAATTACAGCAGGATATGTTTTCACGAAAGGAGCCCTTACCGGCGAAGGAATTGTTGATGAAGAAGGAACTAAAGAAGGCGAATGGCGCGAATATTACCTTGATGGAACTCTCCGATCAGTAGGAACTTATGTAAAAAGTAAACCGGTAGGAAACTGGAAATATTATTTCGAAAACGGCAAACTTGAATCGGAAGGAAAATATACAAAGACAGGTTTATTGGACGGAACCTGGCGCTGGTACTTCGAAGATGCAAGCATACGGCGCATTCAGTCCTATATTGCTGGTATGGAAGACGGTGAATACGAAGAACATGACGAAACCGGCCGCCTGATTGTAAAAGGACAGTTTGCCGAAGGCGTTGAAGAAGGCGATTGGGTGTATGATTTTGGCAATTACCGCGAATTGGGAAGTTATAAAGGAGGTGCACGATTCGGGAAGTGGAAATCGTATTATGCGGATGGAACCCTGAAATTCGAAGGAGATTATATCGACGATAACCTAAACGGAAGAGTAAACTGGTACTGGCCAACCGGCAGACTAAAAGACCAGGGCAATTTTGTGAACGGCAGCCGCGAGGGCGACTGGATAACCTTCAATGAGGATGGCAGTCCATTCCTGATCATAACATACCGTGGCGACGTCGAAAAGCGGTATGACGGGAATGTCATCAGGCCGGCTTTTGAGGAATAGTTTCAGTTATTTCTTTTTTCTTGCTTGAAAGGTTTTGCTAACTTTGATATAATCATTAATACTCAAATTAAATGGTCCGATTTAATTATACCAGTGTGTTGCTGTTTCTGGCACTTTTATTTTTCATTTCATGTAATACCAAACAACAGAAAACAACAGATTTATCCAATGCAATTGATACCTCCGCTTTTCTTCAACGGGGCGATACAATTTCAAGCCTTATGCAGAAAGTTTTACTTGCGAATGTAATGCAGGCAATGAAATCAGGAGGAACGGGTTTTGCCGTTACCTACTGCAATGAGAAAGCAATGCCACTTACCGATTCGTTGGCAAAAGCATATAATTGTTTGATTCAGAGAGTATCCGATAAATTCCGCAATCCATCAAACAAACTATCCGAAACAGATGCAGAAATATTTAATGCCATGAGTGCTTCAATGAATCCGGTTTTACTCTCCGAAAACGGACAACTCATTTATTATAAACCAATCAAAATAGCAATGCCGGCCTGTTTAACCTGTCATGGAACTGCCGGAAAAGAAATGGATCCCCAAATACTCAAAATTATAACGGAAAAGTATCCGAACGATTTAGCTACCGGCTATAAAGAAGGCGATTTACGCGGATTGTGGAAAATAACTTTTTTACAAGATTAGATTTCAGGTTATTAAACCTGAGTGCGTGCAATTTAATTTTGATAATACGAATGACAAAGCCGGAAATTTTTATTTTCGGCTTTGTTGTTGCATATCGATTCCGTTCCTATATTAGTGGTGTTGAAATAAATACTGGTCGTTCTGATTAAAATGCCCGTCAACACAAAATTTTCTAATTATTACTATGATGCAGCAACAACCCTATGATCCTGTTCAGGATACTAATCTGCCCCCAAAGAAAAAGAAAAAACGCGGATGCTGCTTCGGATGCAGCATAGTTTTAATTTTGATCCTGGCGTTAATGCTTGGAACAATAGGTTATTACGTATATCAGAGCTGGCCGAAAAAATCGGCCGTGGAAAAAGAGTATAACCAGGTTCCCGATTATTTTGAAAATTAGCGAATTATGAAAAAGATACTTTTGGGTACAATTTTTTTTCTGCTGGTTTTGCAAGGAATTTCGCAGCAGAGTTTCAGGTTACATGTTCAGCCGGGCAAGCCGCAATTAGCGGGTGATGGCGACGACTATACCACACTGGTTATTACTGCCCGTGATAA
>JBBQUX010000040.1:0-25697 GCA_038212135.1 Bacteroidales bacterium
GATTTCTTACATGAATCAGTAATGTTGCCAGCCGTGGGTAAGGCTATGAGCAAATCTGTTACAAATTGGCGAAGGGGATTTTTTTGGAGGATATCCTCTGCTTGCTGAACTCAGTTGAAGCACAAGGGGAGATGTACGCAGGACAGAAGGGTACATTATAAAACTGTGAACAATTTTCAGGACGAGCCACGAACTGATTACCGCATATCGTTCATCTCAACTCCCGGATGTTCTGATTTAGTGAAAGTAAACACGGAATCGGCAATAACCTGGTCGGTGATAAATCTATCTACGATATAGGAAAACGTGCTTCCGTTGCGGTCGTAAATCACAAATCTGCTTATCTGCTTTTTAGCTTTGTCGATAGTTAACTGAACTTTGGTAAAGGACTTGCCTTTTTTCAGCGGATACAGTTCAATAAGCTGATTATTTCCTTTTTCTTCGATAAATTTCGATTTATAGTCTTTGCTATAGCCACTCAACAACTTGGTTGGGGTGAAAGAATCATCGTCATCAGTAACATTATTAACCTGCACTTCGTTGGCTTCTTTCAGGTAAGTCCAAACTGTTTTACCATCACTTATCACATCCTGACCGGCGGCTGTAAGTTTATATTTATCCCCTTTCGAAATTAATGTCCCTTTGAACTTGTCATGAATCTTTTCCTTTACATTATCCATGGCATAGGTAAAATCAATTTTTATTGTTTTATACGACTTGGTTTTTACCGATACTTCATCGAGTATAGCAGACGCCTTTTTATCAGTCTGGGCAAAGCCGGAAATGGTAAAAACAACCAGTACGGCAATCATCAACAGGTTTTTCATTTTAAATTAATTTGATTAAAATTCCTCGTGTGTTCTGTTACTGTTTAAGTCTTTCAAAAACTGTTCCAAAGCGAACTCAGTAGCAACTTTTACTTCACGGGCTTTGCTTCCCTCGAAGGGGCCGACGATGCCTGCTGATTCCAATTGGTCGATAATACGCCCGGCACGGTTATAACCCAGTTTCAATTTGCGTTGTAATAAGGATGTGGATCCTTGCTGCGATGAAACTATAAGGTATGCAGCTTCTTCGAAAAGTTCATCACGTTCACCCGGATCGAGATCCTGCTGTATTTCCGATTCTTCTTCGTTAAATTCGGGCAAAGCATAGGCTGAAGGATATCCTCGTTGTGATCCGATAAAATCAGTAACACGTTCCACTTCATGCAAATCAATAAAAGCACATTGCAAACGGATCATATCGCCACCCTGCGACATAAGCAGGTCACCGCGCCCTATCAACTGGTCGGCACCACCTGTATCGAGGATGGTCCTGGAGTCAATCTTTGAAATAACCCTGAAAGCTATACGTGCCGGGAAATTGGCTTTAATGGTACCGGTTATGATATTTACACTCGGACGTTGTGTGGCAATTACAAGGTGAATACCAATGGCTCGTGCCAGTTGTGCAAGTCGCGTGATAGGATGTTCCACTTCTTTACCGGCAGTAAGAATAAGGTCGGCAAACTCATCAATTACCACCACAATATATGGCATAAATTTGTGACCGTTAAGCGGATTCAGTTTCCTTGCTATAAATTTAGTATTGTATTCCTTGATATTACGTACCTGGGCATCTTTCAGCAGGTCGTAGCGGCTATCCATCTCAATATTAAGGGAATTGAGTGTCCTGACTACTTTACGGGTATCAGTAATAATTGCTTCTTCCGAATCCGGCAACTTAGCAAGATAATGACGTTCGATCTTCGAAAATAATGTTAATTCAACTTTTTTCGGGTCAACCATTACAAACTTAAGTTCCGACGGATGTTTTTTGTAGAGTAAAGATGTAATTATGGCATTTAATCCTACCGATTTTCCTTGCCCTGTTGCACCGGCCATCAGTATGTGCGGCATTTTGGTAAGATCAGCTACAAATTCCTCGTTCGAAATAGTTTTGCCGATAGCGAAAGGCAGATCGTACGTGTTATTCTTGAATTTTTCTGAAGCAATAAGCGTTTTCATTCCAACAATGGCCGGATTCTGGTTTGGTACTTCAATGCCGATGGTACCTTTACCAGGAATAGGAGCGATGATGCGAATGCCAAGTGCAGAAAGACTTAAAGCAATATCGTCTTCCAGGTTCTTGATTTTCGAAATTCGCACACCCGGAGCCGGTATAATTTCATAAAGTGTAACTGTTGGCCCTATCGTGGCTTTGATTTTATCAATCTGAATGCCATAGTTGCCTAATGTTGAAACTATACGGTTTTTGTTGGCTTCCAGTTCTTCTTTGGTAACACTTATTGTTCCCACGCCATACTCATCCAGTAAGTCGGTACCAGGCAGCATAAATGAGGAAAGTTCAAGTCTTGGGTCGTATTGGGTGTCCATTGTATTGTGAACAATATCCGGATCCGATTCTTTTTCGGCAGATTTCGGTTTTACCGCTGTTACAACCTCTTGTTGAAGCGGTGTGTTATTTTGAACGGCTTTCACATCAGTGAATTCCGGTTCATTTGTCTCAATGGTGAATTCAACCTGTGTATTTGCCTGCGGCTTGGTTTTAGGCATGGTTACAGGTTCAAACTGAGTACTGGTGGCTTGTTCTTTACCGTTATCCTGCTTTTGCAGTGAGGTTTGTTTTGGAGGATTTACAATTTTCTCAAAATCATTAACAGCATATTCAACCGTATTGTATTTATCTACAGGTAAATCCTGTGAGTTAGCACGATTGTTTATCACAAATTCCGGATCCTGATCTGTAATTGGTTCATCGCCTGCTGCTGCTGTGGATTTTTTGCGCTTTTCGAGCCAGGGCTTTACCTGGTGAAGTGAAAAATTGTATGCAATAACAAGAAAAGCAACAAAAATGAATACTAGCAACAGCATGAGTCCCATTTTTCCCATCAGTCCCTCGAGGTAAAGAGAAGACTCATAGCCTGAAATGCCTCCAAGTATTGAGAGTGCAGAATTCCGGAATAAGAATCCCAATGTTACGGAAAGCCACGCCATTGCTAGTAAAATGAACCCCAGGCTGGAACCAAGTGCTAAAATTTTATGCTTCAGCGTAAGCCTCACCCCAAGTACAAATAACCATAAAGGGACGAATAAGGAGCCAATACCGAACCCTTGTTTTACAAATAAAACAGATGCTGCTGCACCTAACCTGCCACCCAGGTTGTTGGCTTCCAGGTTTTTATCCGAGAATATTTGTGAAATAGTAATTCCTGAAAAAATATCATCAGCATATCCTGCAAACCAGTTGATAAGGAAAGAGATGATGGCAACAAAAAGAAAGAATGATGTAAGAAGAGAAAAAATGCCGACAACCTGCGAAATCTTTTCCATCCGCGAAGTCTGCGTGTTAAGGTTTTCTATCTTGGATTCCTTTCCTGGCTTTGGTTTCTTCTTGTCTTTTGTTTCGGGTGCAGCATTAACCGGCTCATCCTGAAGCGTATTTTTGGGAAGTGAATTTGAAGTGTATTTGGGCATTATTTTGGGATCAGATAATTCGGTAAGTGGCTTTTTTGCTGCCTGTTGAGAATTCTGCTTCTATCGGTACGAACTGCAAAAATATAAAATTTTTACCAAAGCATCTAAGGCTATTCCGTATAAAAAAAACAGACCTTTCTCATTGGTTGAAAAAGATCTGTATTGTATTATTTACTTTTTGTTTATTTTTTCATCGGGCCTCTCATTTCGCGGAGTTTTGCATCAGTAGTTTCAGTGTAGCCCGAAGGAATCTCGAATGTTTTGTTCGATACTCGGCCAGGATTTACTGAAATAGCACTCAACTGCACAGGAATTCCCATAAGGTTGTATTCGAATTCGAGCATGATTCCGGTAATTGACCTCACTTCAGTATTGAAATAAATATTGTTACTTCCTAATTCCTGGGAATAGTAGATTTTCGATTTGGTTTGATTATTACCGTTCACTATGTTTATTTCCGATGTTTTACAATTCTGACCAGCAATATTTTTCGTTTCTTTCAATGGAATAATCATTGGAGTAGTGGCCATTGTAAAATCTTCTTTGGTTTTTTTTACAAAATATTTACCGCTTTCGAGGTCAACAAGACGAGTAATGGTAAAATCGTCCCCGTTAATAATAATTACATTTTTTCCGAAAGGAAGCATCATTTCGGTTCTGGCTTTGTTCCCGGCTATCTGCATTTCAAGTGTAGTTGGTAAAGAAGCAATCATCGGATTGGATGCAGCAGCCGGATAAGTAATCCGATAGGTAATCGTACCTGTGAAATTTTTAGCAGTTCCCTGTGCAAAAATTGTTGCCATAGGAAGGCAGAAAAGTAAGACGGCAATGGTGAAAATACGTTTCATAACTTGATTAACAGTTTTAGGTTTTACATTGAAAAGGATGAACGATAGTTTGTTGCATAAATTGTACCGTAATTTATCAACCGGTAAGATTTACAATTATTTAACAGTCCTGAATAATTTGCTCCATCTGATTTTTCCGTCAAACAGCGACCTGTTGTTATCAAGCGAAAGCCAAACAAAAACAGCCTTTCCAACAATATGATCACCGGGTACAAAGCCCCAGAAACGGCTGTCTGCTGAATTATGGCGGTTATCGCCCATCATCCAGTAATAGTCGAGTTTAAATGTATAAGAAGTTGCTTCTTTGTCATTTATATAGATTTTTCTATCCTTTACGGCAAGCGAATTCAGCTCGTAAGCATTTATAATTCTTGCATACAACGGCAGATTGGCAAGAGTTAACTGAACGGTAGTGCCTGCTTTCGGAATATAGAGTGGACCGAAATTATCAACATTCCATGCATAGGCCGAATCGAACGGAAAAATATAAGGTTGCCAGTATCCCTTTGGTTGTATGATTTTATCCACAGCAAGCACGTTTGGAAGTTTCCTGAGTTTTTCAGCCGAAGCCTGTGTTAGCGTTATTACCTGGTCACCTGTTTCGGTCATCTGAACTTCTTCCGTGATATCGAGATCTTTGAGGATTCGCCTGTTTATAGCATTCCCATCAGTTTTTACCTGATACATGAACTGTGATAAACCAGGCATTTCGATGGGTTTGCCATTTATTGAGACAACCTCATTTATAATTTGAATAGTATCGCCCGGTAAGGCGATGCATCGTTTGATGTAATTTTCGCGTTTATCAACAGGCCTTGCGACAATATCTCCGAAATTGAATTTATCATTCCAAACCCTTTCACGACCTAACTGGCGAACCAGGCTATAATAGCTCTGATTCTGCTGTTTTAAAGCTACAGTATCGCCATCGGGATAATTAAAGACCACAACATCATTATGTTTGATTTCCGTTGTCCCGGGAAACCTATAATAGGGCCACTTGATCCATTCAACATACGATTTGGCATATTTGCTCAACGGCATGGTGTGATGTACAAAAGGAAAAGCTAAAGGAGTATTTGGAAGTTTTGGTCCGTAGCTTAGTTTGCTTACAAAAAGGAAATCACCTACCAGTAATGATTTCTCCATGGATGAAGTTGGAATAGTATATGCTTCAATCATGAAAATACGAATGATAGAAGCCGCAACTACCGCAAATATAATAGCATCGGTCCATTCGCGGACCTGCGATTTTTTTACTTTTACCCTGTTTTCGGGTTTGATGTAGTGCTCTTTCTCCGAAATGCCAAGGTATGGAATGTACGCGATCGGAACCAGCACTGAAAGTGCCTGTTCGCCAAGGTTATGCTTCCCGTAGCTGATAGCGGTTTGGACCAGCATCAGCATGATCATAAAAAAGTTAATAAACGGAACCAGCATCAGAATCAGCCACCACCATGGTTTCCCGATCACCTGCAACCAGACGTAGTAATTGTAAAATGGTATGAGTGCTTTGTATCCTCCAACCCCGGCATCATTGAATATCCAGTAATTCAACATCGGAAAAAGAACGATAATAAGCAGTAAAATTGTCATCAGATCCATGATAGGTTTCTTTAATTATTGGTTTTTAAAAATCAGGCTGTATTGGTTAATAAAGTAAAAGTTTTCAATGAAGATGCTTAAAACCTATGTTCCGTATTTAAAAAGTATTTTTCAGGCGCAAATATCTGCCAAAAGTTACAAGGTAATTGCCCCATCTTCGTTAAAATGTGTTAAAATGCTGACTTATAAGTATCTTGTGTAGTGTCAAAACTCATAATTTTACATAAAAATGCTCATTTTCTTTTATTTTAGGTTTGGTATGCAAAACTCAATCTTCTGAGCGCGAGGACTTTCCCCTACAGGGACTAAGGGGTGCGCGTGAGCAAAACTCATTTTAAACTCGTTTTCATATACATACTAGGTAGGATTCTTTTCCAGGTCCAGCATATCCTTCATAGAGAATACTCCTTTTCGGTTCTTTACCCATAATGCTGCCATTAACGCTCCCATTGCAAAACCCTGTCTGTTCTTTGCTTCATGAGTGATGGTAATCTGATCAACCTCTGAATTCCAGGATATGGTATGGATGCCGGTTACATTCCCTTCACGAATCGAATTGACAGGTATTTTACCTGCTTCAGGAACCTCAGCGGAATAGCCTTTATACAACCAATTTGACTCAACAATATCATTTGCAAGTGTAATTGCAGTGCCGCTTGGTGAATCAAGTTTGCGGGTATGATGTGTTTCGGTAACAGAAGGCAAATACATGGGGTATTTTTCGAGCAATGATGCCAGTCGCCGGTTAATATCGGAGAAGATATTTATTCCAATGCTGAAGTTTGAAGCATAAAACAAAGTGCCATTACTTTTCAAACACATATCAGTGACTGCTTGAAACTGATCGTACCAGCCGGTAGTACCAACAACGACAGGAACCTGTAATTCGAAACATCTGCGCATGATTTCCACAGTGGTAGTCGGGATGGAAAATTCAATGGCAACATCACAATCCTTCAGTTTTTCAACTTTTTGGAGCCAGTCATTTTCATTATCAATAATAATACCGATAGTATGGCCTTGCTCAATGGCAGTTTTTTCAACTTCATGTCCCATTTTTCCATAACCAAGTAGTGCTATTTTCATAAACCGGTTTATCTTTTTAATTGATTGGTTTGAAATACTTAATTTAATCGCAAAGTTTTAATCGGATGCTGCTATTTTATCAGAACCGCAGAGTGAGGTTTACTCCTCCCGAAATACCGTAAGCAGTATTGGTGCCTAATGCCGGTGCCCAGGGTTTCACCTGCAGGGTAAGGTCGTTGCTTATATCGTAGTCGAAAAAGTGAGCATCAACCACTGCATCAACAACAGTTAAAATATACCATACACCGGTAAATATATAGCTCACTTCGAGGTCGTGCCGGAACGAATCACGATAGGATTTAAGCGTTTCAGCAGGGTATTTTGTAGCATACTCATTAGGAGGATCTGGTATTGGATGAAAATTATTAACCGGTGCAGGAGGATAGTTTGTTTTGCTGGTTACCGTTGACCATTCATATGCGTCTTTCAGGTTCTGGTAATATTTGTTATTGTACTGAATAAAATAGATGCATGCAGCAAAGCCGGCATATACAACCGGAATTTTCCAGTATTTGTGATTATAGGCTTGTCCGAGTCCGGGCAGTACCATAGCATAAATAGTAGCTTTACGTGGCGAATGTATTGCTTCGGGCAGCACGGGAGCAATGGAAGGATTGATAAGGGAAGTATCCTGAGCTATCGCTTTGTTAGTTAGAAAGTTACTGAAGAAATTCAGAAGCAGAAAAAGAAAATAAATTCCGTAAACCTTTCGCGAAGAGGAAACCGGCAGACTTTGTTCCTGTTTGATATGCTTGTATTCTGCTGTGTTTGCCACTTTAATTATTCAATTCCTAGCTTAGTAATAATTGCCTGCAAGTCATCGTCCGAAGCAAAAGGTATGATTATGCTTCCTTTTCCCTTTGGGGTACGTTTTAATTCAATTTTACGATTCAAACGTTCCTGAATAGAATCTTTCATAGTCTCATACCTCAGCGGAAGGGCACTTTTACCTGGTTTTGCGACCGGGATCACGATTTTATCAAGTTGACGGACAAGCTTCTCAACATCACGTACTGATAGTTCTTCGGCAATAATTTTACGTGTAATTATAAGTTGTTTAGCTTCAGTTTCAACATTTATAAGTGTGCGGGCATGACCCATGCTGATAGAATTGTCCCTGAGGGCGGCCTGAACTTCAGCCGGAAGTTTGAGCAAACGCAGGTAATTGGTTACCGTTGTTCTGTTCTTACCGACCTTTTTGCTTAATTCGTCTTGTGTAAGAGTACACTCTTGGATAAGCCTGTTGTAGCTGATTGCTATTTCGACGGCATTCAGGTTTTCACGCTGTATGTTTTCAATCAGTGCCCATTCGAGCATTTGCTCATCATTTGCAACACGTATGTAACAGGGAACCGAATCGATGCCGGCAATTTTGGCTGCCCGGAATCTGCGTTCGCCCGATATGAGCTGATACTTGTCGTACCCCATTTTCCTGACAGTAAGCGGCTGTATAATACCTTGTTCGAGAATTGATTGTGCTAGCTCGTTTAACGATGAATCGTCAAAATCTTCGCGTGGCTGAAAAGGATTGGTTTCTATTTTGCCTAAAGGAAGGTTTGCTATTGCACCGGCAACATAATTCCCGGATATGTCTTTCGAGGTAATATCAGTTTCGGGGCTTTCGAGTATAGCACTCAATCCGCGTCCTAATCCTGTCTTCTTCTGAATTGCCATTAGTCCTGAACCTTAATTTCTTTTTGATCTTGTGAAAGGGAAGTCATATTATTTTTTTGCAACACTTCTCGGGCAAGGTTAAGGTAATTCATAGCTCCTGTACTGCCGGCATCGTGCATGAGCACGGTTTGACCGAAACTGGGGGCTTCGGCAAGCCTTGTATTGCGTGCTATAATAGTATGGAAAACCATATCCTGAAAATGGGTTTTCACTTCTTCCACAACCTGGTTCGACAGACGAAGCCTGCCATCGTACATGGTAAGCAGTATGCCTTCGAAATCGAGTTTCGGATTAAGCCTTGCCTGCACTATTTTAATTGTGTTTAATAATTTACCTAAGCCTTCCAGAGCGAAATACTCGCATTGAACAGGGATGATTACAGAGTCGGAAGCAACCAATGAGTTTACCGTGACTAATCCTAGCGAAGGTGAGCAATCTATTATGATAAAGTCATACTGATCACGCAGTTTTTCAACAACCTTTCGCATCATTATTTCGCGATTGGGAAGATTAATCATTTCAATCTCAGCACCAACAAGGTCGATATGTGCCGGAAGAAGAAACAGGTTGGGTGTTTCGGTAGCAAGTATAATGTTTTTGGCTTCAACCTCTTCGATGATGCACTCGTAAATACTGGTTTTGATAGTTTTAGGATCGAAACCAACTCCCGAAGTTGCATTAGCCTGCGGATCAGCATCAATAATCAGTGTTTTGAACTCCAATACAGCCAGAGCAGCACCAAGATTTATGGCAGTTGTAGTTTTGCCTACTCCGCCTTTTTGGTTAGCTATGGAAATTATTTTTCCCATTCGTGAGGTTTTATAAAAATTAAAGTGTTTTAAAACAGCGATTTATGAGCGAATAATTGAATCCATCCGGATAAAATCAAGCTATTGCAATAGCTGGCAAAGGTACAAAAAAGCAATAGCCATTTTGTACCCGTGTTAATAAGTTTTTACGTTTGAAATTATGAGTTGAAATCCTGCAATAAAAGCAGGATAGGGCCGGAATCGATTTCCTGTAGGGATTATTCAGCAGTTTCCTTGCCCGAAGAATCGGTTTCTATATCAGAGAGCCGTTTTACCTCTTTGTAAACTCTTTCAGGCGGTTCTTTCCCCGTTTCGATAAAACTGTATGCATCCTGAAGACCATGCATGAATTTTTCGAAATCTTCCTGGTAAAGGAAAATCTTATGTTTGTCGTAAACGAATTTGCCAAGCGCATTGTCAAACCGTTTCTTGCTTTCAGTGATAGTAATGTACAACTCTTTGTCGCGTGTACTTTTTACATCAAAAAAATAGGTGCGTTTTCCTGCCTTAACCGCTCTCGAGAATACATCCTCTCTGGTATCTGTATGATCAAATTCTTCCATCGTTTAGTCGCATTACTGGTTATATATTCACTCCTTCTTCAACGCAAATGTAGAAATAATATTTCATTCGACAACAAATCTGATATTTTTGAAAAAAAATCACTGTCAGGAGATCTGACCGGTTACAGTGAATGGAAAGTTTCAGAGTTTTAAGGTTTCAGAAATGAGCATTTTTGTGTAAAATGATGAGTTTTCTTAGTGGCACTATATAAAGTATAACCTGGTGGGGCAAGACGTTTATTGATTTCAATGCTTTGCATTGTAAAAGCTTGTTTCTTTTGAATAATCCTGGTAACAATAAGGGTTTTACACATAACAGAATTAATTTAGTACTGCTTTTTGAAGAGTCTCCAACTTATTGTCAGTCCATCACTTAATATTTTGTCCTCTGATTTAAGCAAAATCCTTACCTTTGCGCCCTCAATCATTAAAGGTTCATTTACATTTTATGCTAAGCAGAAGGTTTCTCCGGATAAAAGTAATGCAGGCGATTTATGCTTTTCAACAGGAAGGTCCTGAAAGTATCAACGCCGGCGAAAAGCAACTGATTACCAGTCTCGATAAACTTTACGAACTTTTCATTTACCAACTCTCGCTCATTATTGAATTGTCCGATTTTGCCCGTAAACGCATTGCGGAAAACCGCTTCAAACAACTTCCTACTCCCGAAGATCTGGATCCAAACCTTCGTTTTGTCCAGAATCGTTTTATCCAGCAACTTGAAAACAATCGTGATTATCTGAAACGAAATGCAGCCTATAAAATAAATTGGGTGGATGAGGAAGAAATGATAAGGAAATTTTACAACCTGATGCGCGAAGATGAAGGCTATATTACTTACATGAGTAAACCAGATGTAACTTATGCTGACGAGAAACGGGTGGCCGAGCAGGTAATATTGCGTTTGTTTTCTGAATCAGAACACCTCAGAAGCTATTTCGACGAACGGAATATTTACTGGACCGAAGACTTTGATACGGCAGTGATGATGGTAGATAAAACAATTAAGGGATTCAAAGAAACTGCTGATGAATATACTAGTCTGCCAACTTTACTGAAAGATGAAAATAATACCCAGGGCAGCGAGGATTTGCAGTTTGTTAAACATCTGTATCGTAAGACGTTGATAAACAGTAGTGATTTAAATAAAGTGATAAGCGAACGTGCTGCAAACTGGGACCTGGAGCGCATTGCTGTAATGGATACCATACTTATAAAAATGGCCATTACGGAGCTTATCGAATTCCCTTCGATACCTGTAAAAGTGACTCTCAATGAGTATATTGAGTTGGCAAAAGAGTATAGTTCACCTAAAAGTAAAGTGTTTATAAATGGCGTGCTTGATAAACTTATTGTTGATTATAAGGATCAAGGCATCATTAAGAAATCGGGCAGGGGATTGATGGAGTAGATTTTTTGATTTACGAATGACGATTTACGAATGACGATTTACGAATTAGGGAATGATTATTGCAAAACAGGTTCATGAGTAAACAATCGTACCTCGTAAATCGTAAATATTTAAATTGGTCAAACTACCAGCAAAACTAAAAATCCTTCAACCTACTCCACACTCATGGAACCCGCTTACCTGATTCGCGAATATACCGATACCGATTACACGGAAATGATCCGTTTATGGGAAAACCTTGGACTGGGCGGTGCTCATCGGGGAGATGATGAGCAAATAATTCAGAATACGATACGCATTGGCGGACGGCTTTTGCTGATGATTGAAACTGATTCAGGTGCCATTATAGGGACTTCATGGCTCACTGTTGATGGAAGGCGGATCTACATGCATCATTTTGGAATTCATGCTGATTACCAGGGCAAAGGGTTCGCCAACGAATTACTCAATGCTTCGCTTAAACTCGCCAAATCCTTCGGAATGCAGATAAAACTTGAAGTTCATAAAGACAATATAAAAGCACTGGAGTTATACAAAAATGCAGGTTTTACCTACCTCGGCGACTACCTGGTATATATAATCCGCGATATTTCCTCCATATAGGCTTCAGGAATCACCGAATTGTTACTTTTGCACTCTCGAAAATTTTATACCCTGATGAAAAGAATTTTTCTTGCATTTTTCTGTGCTGTTTTAGTCGCTGTTTTTACTTCGTCATGCAAATCAAAAACTAATAGTACGGATATTCCTGCAGAGGTCGTTACCAACCCAAATTCGGCCGGGGGAACATTTGATAAAGATGCTTTACCTGTTATAAGTTTCGAAAAGGACTTTCATAATTTTGAACGACTTGTTTCGGGTGAGCAGGTTACCTATGCATTCAAATTTAAAAATACCGGAAAATCGTTGCTTATCATTTCGAATGTTAGTACATCATGCGGATGTACCGTTTCATCTTTTCCCAAGAAACCAATTAAACCGGGCGAAGGAGCCAGCATCGATGTAAGTTTCGACAGTTCAGGACGCCATGGTTTGCAAACAAAAACAGTAACCGTCTTCGGCAATACACAACCTCCGACAACAATACTAAGGATACAGGCTCAGATTGTCGAACCCGAAGATTTATAAACAGGAATACTTCTAATTAAACATTAATCAGTAACATAACAATTAAATCACATGAATTTACCAAACATTTTACTAATGACTTCTCCGGCAGGCGGATCAGCAGGAGGCGGCGGAATGGCTAGCTCACTTATTTTCCTTGTGCTAATCTTTGTGGTATTTTATTTCTTCTTTATCCGCCCGCAGGTTAAAAGGCAGAAAGATCAGAAGAAATTCAGGGAAGGATTATCCAAAGGACAGAAAATTGTCACAATTGGTGGCATTCATGGCCGGATTGTTGAAATGCAGGAAACAACTTGTACCATTGAAGTTGAAGGTGGAGTTAAGCTCAGGATCGAAAAATCAGCTGTTGCTGCCGATGCGCAGGACCAACTTACCGGCGAACCAGCAAAATAGTTGACCAGGTTTTCTTATAAAAAGAAGAAAAAGATAAGCAGATCAGGGGACAAGGAGAACCGGAGAAAAACAGAATAATTCTGATTTCTCTCCGCTTTGATCAAACCTATAATTTTACAGGTATTATGGCCCTCGATAGCCAATCCGAAACCATTGCAAAGCCAACCGAAACAGGCCGGAAAGAACACCGATCCCATCCAAAATTGGTAATTTTTCTGGTCTGCCTGGTGATCAGCATACTTATGTGGCTGTTCATTGAACTGATGAAAGATTATACCGATGAAATCAGGTATGATATTACTTTCAGTAATGCTCCTAAAGACCTTATCCTTACTAACAGTGGAGATAATGTGCTCAGCATAGGTATATATGCTCAAGGTTTCGAACTACTTGCAGCAAAGTATGTTCGTAAGCGTCGAACACTAAATGTTAATTTATCCACATTAAAAATCAAATATTCCGGCGATGGATATACCGCGTACCTTCCTTCGATCAGGATTATTAAACAACTTGGCACCCAGATACGGTTCGATAAGGAAATTACCTATATAAAACCTGACACGTTGTTTTTCAGGTTTTCGGAGATTTTCCGTAAGCAAGTGCCGGTCAGGCCTGACATCGTCTATACATTGAACGGGCAGTTTGATATTACTGATTCAATCACTGTTCATCCAAAGTTTGTTACAGTTTCGAGTGTGAAATCAATTATAGATACACTTACATTCGTAAAAACTCAAAAACTCAGGTTTAGCGAGCTCGACAGCAGTATAAATGTTAATGTAGCTCTGTATAAAGGAGCTCAGAGCAGGTTGATAAGGTATTCGTCCGATTCGGTGAACGTAACTTTTCATGTTGAAAAAGTTACCGAGGCCGGATATAAGATACCGGTTTCGGTTAACGGAAATGGTGAGAATGTAAAAATTTTTCCGGATAAAGTGGATATTATCTGCCGTGTGCCTTTATCGGAATACCCTCATATAGAAAAGTCGGATTTTGCCGCCGAAGTTGTCTATCTGCCATCCGGGAAAAATGAAAAGAAACTTACGGTAAATCTGGTAAGGATACCTAATTCGGTGAGGGTATTAAAAATAATTCCCGAAGAAGTGGAATATATAATAATATCAAAATGAAACGCATCGGGCTCACCGGCAATATAGGAACCGGTAAATCGACTGTGGCACGTATTTTTAATGTATTGGGGGTTCCGGTATATCATGCTGATATTCAGTCGCGTGTATTGCTCGACACAGAAGATGTAAAGCTTCAGATTTCCTCTCTTTTCGGTAAACATCTGATTGACTTACAGAACAAAGTTGACCGAAAAGCACTCGCGCAAATTGTTTTTAATGATAAAGAGAAACTCACAGTTCTTAACAAGCTGATTCATCCTTTGGTTGAAGAAGATTTTAAAAAATGGTGCAACAATCAGCTCGAACAAGTTTATGTGCTTCATGAAACGGCTATCTTATTCGAAAGCGGTTTCGACAGGTTGTTTGATGCGAATATCCTGGTTACAGCTCCTGAAGAGCTATGCATTACACGCGTAATGGCACGCGATGGCATCCCGGAACAAATGGTTACTGACCGTATGAAGAACCAGTGGACTCAGGAAAAAAAACAAAAACTATCAGATTACCTGGTAGTTAATGATGAAAATTCGATGCTTATCCCGCAGGTTTTAGCTATTCACAGCCTAATCTCTAAAAGATGAGACAAGCAGTATTACTTAACAATACTGAAATTAAACATGGGTGTTGCCAGCGTTCCCATCAGCCTGATCCATACCGGCAGAAGCTGTTCGGTGCCACGTGCAGCCGAAATATCCCCAAGGTCAATAATCTTTTCCCAGCCAAATGAACGCAGCAGCAAGTCTACTTCGGCTTTAGCTTCTGCATTGTTACCACAAATGAATACGTTTCCCGAATCAGCCAATAACCCGGGATTAACCATCAGTTGACAATTCATGGTATTAAGTGTCTTAACTACTTTAACATCAGTAAACTGACGTTGAATTACTTCACCCAACGAATCTGTATTGCAAACAGAGAGTGAAGGAGGCATTCCTTTCGAAAAATCGAGAGGATTTGCGATATCAATAAGAATTTTACCCTGTAGATTTTCGCGCCCTGCTATCTGAAGAACCTCAAGTGAAACCTGTCCCTGGGTGCAGTTAAAAATAATTTCGCCAAAAGCCGCTGCATCAGCAAAAGTCCCGTTCGAAGCAAGGGTGCCATTCCGTGCTTTCCAGTCAACAGCTTTTTCATTATTTGCTGTTCGCGAACCCATCATTACTTTGTGCCCGAGTGAAACTAATTTAGTGCCGATGGCATCACCTACCATTCCTGTTCCAAGTATTGCTATATTTTTCATTGTATTTTTAGATTTTGAAATTATTAAACAGCCGTTGGAAGCAAAAGTTTGCAGGATACAAAATGATCCAATATTTTTTTTCTGGCTGATAAATAACAAATTTTCGCAACTCCCTGAAATGTATTGCTGGAAATCCTATTTTTGTTCAATAATTAAAATAAACCTTGCAGTTATGTCAGAATCATTATTGGGAGTAGGTTCCCGTGTAAAACATCCTCAATTTGGCAAAGGAGTTATAGTTCAGATTCGTTCCGATGCATACGAAATTGGTTTTATCGAAAACGGAGTGCGCCAGATTATGCGCGATTACGAAGGAATGGAAATAATTGAGGCCGTTGAAACCCCTTCGGATCTTGCTACCTACGAAAAAATTGAAAAAAGCCTTGTCAGAGTTTTGCGTCGTTTCAGTGATGTGCAGGAAACTGTTCCGCTGGGTCAAAAATGGACAGGGGGTAAAATGATTCTTTATCCGGGTGATAAAGCTCTCAAAGAAAAAGAAGTACCTATCGAAACCTTTTTTCATAAAATTGTAATGATCCGCGACCGTGTGCGTGTAATGGAGCAGCGTATTAACGGCAGTAACCTTACTGATGAGGAAAAGGTTGATCTTGAGCAATATATCACGAGGATTTATGGTAGTTTAACCACTTTCAATGTGTTATTTAAAAATAAGGAAGAGCAGTTTACCGGTGAAAGAAGTAAAGAGTAAATGTATAAATATTTATAGATAAATGCTCTTGGAAACATTATGTTAATTTAAATTTCTAATTCAACATTCATACTTGTTATTAATCCAGTACAAATTTAATGTATCAAAATCATGCGAAAAATTATCACGATCATCCTTGCCGGATTACTATTTGCTGCAATCAAACCTGTTAACTGCCAGACTATTCCTATTAAATACATTAAAGGATGGGGCACGGAACTTAATTTCAATCCGTTTGATGGCAGCCTGAGTTTAAATAATGCTGCTGGCCAGATTAAAGTCCGGAAGTTTCTGAACGAAAACATTGCACTACGGGCAGGTATTGCTATTGTTGCGAAGAATGAGAAAAGTAATTCAGCACTTGTTTATGGTCAGATGCCTTACGAAGTCTCTGATAAAAAGAAAACTTTCCTTACCTCGGTCAATCTTGGAGCAGAAAAGCATTTCAACGCAGGAAAGCGTTTATCGCCTTATTTAGGATTTGAAGCAGGAGTTGGTTTTAAAGTTTCAAAGCATGAGTTGGAATACAACTCAAAAAGTAGAACAATTGATGGAGCCTGGGAATACCAATATATGAATTATAACGGTCAGTATTACTATAATGAAATTGGTTTCGAGGAAAGAGGGTACACCAATGTCAGTGCGAATTTACTCTCGGGATTTGATTTTTATATGGCCGATAATTTTTATCTCGGTTATGAACTCGGTTTTGGATTTGAATATATCAAGTACTCAAAAGTAGAAATCACGCAAGATATTGAATATCCCGGCTCGGATATACTGCCCGATGTTGAAACAAAAAACTGGAGCCTTGGCCCTCGCTTACTGAATGGTATTCGTATAGGATATAATTTTTAATTTATTTGTAACTCTTTTAAAAAAGCAACAATGAACAAGCAAACTATAACATGTTATTCCAATAGAGTATTTGTGCTGCTTTTTTCCTGTATCGCAGTTTTGATAATGTTTTCGTGCGAAAAAGAAAAAAAAGATCCTAAAGTTGAAACATCCACAATTACCGGAATTACTGCAACTCAATATTATGTTTCAGCCAAAGTTATTGAAAAGGGGGACTACGAAATCACTGATTATGGTTTTGTTTACTATGTAGGATCCGAAAATCCGGGTAATTTTTATGGTGATAAAAAAGTTTCACTTGGTAGTAGACCGGTAGCAGATACTTTTTCTGTAGTTCTGAATATCGAAAATGTAAATTATTACCAAAACAATTACCGATGCTATGCCAGGGCATACCTAACCAACGAAAAGGGAACTTTGTACGGCAATATTATATCGTCGGAACTGGTGAGAGTAAACCTGAAGACTATTGAACCAACGCAAGGTAACCTGGGTGATACTATCACACTGAACGGAAACTATTTCAGCCTGGTACCCGCCGAAAACCATGTCTATTTTGGTTATACTAATGCTCAGGTTCTTTCAGCAACGGCTAAAACTTTAAAAGTTAAGGTTCCTTACGGAATTTCATCCAATTACAATAATATGCTAACCGTAAAAGTTGAAACCAACGGGTATGAAACAGCGTTGCAGGATGCTTTTAGACTTCTCGCAAGCCCTGAAGGATTTTCACCTAATCATGGAACATGGGGAACAAATATTTATATCTCAGGTTCGGGTATGTATAATTCTTCGTTGTATTTCGATGATATGTTTGTGACAAATAATAACAATTCGTCCACTTATTTTTATGTCAATGTGCCCAACTCTGTTTTGAAGAAAAAATTTAAACTTTACCTTAGCACTGATGGCGTAAAAACAGAAATTCCCGGCGGGTATTTTACAATGGACAATCTGGTTGTTTATTCGCCTGATACATGGCAATACAGCAGGGGATCAACTATTTATTTCAATGGCAATGGGTTTAATCCTTATTCAAGCTATAATCAGTTATTGCTCGGAAATACCTCAATTGCTGCTTACAGCAGCTATAACAGTTATGCCTACTTTGATATTCCGTACTCAATGGCATTAGGTACGCATGATGCCAGTGTAACAAATGGTATTGATACGGTTACCCTTTCAAATCAGATTACCATAATTGTTAAATAAATCTGCTTTGGATATAGCATTATCAAATAGTAAAAAAAACGGAGGCAGTTGTTAAGTTTTAGTCTTTTAATAAAACGTTCCTACTGCCTCAGTTTCAATTTCATTGAACGATGATCACTTCCTTTTGAAAAAATCGTGAGGATTGGCAACATTAACAAGTTTTTTTTTAAGTTTTCGCGACCGGCCAGTTGCAATGCTTCGAATGAAGTATAACCTCTTTCAACGAGGTATTTAAAAATAAGGAAGATCAATACGTAGGAGATCGGGGCAAAGAGTAAAGCGAGTGTAATTCAGCTTAGTTTAAGTTTTTACATTCTGTTGCTTTCGTTTTAAACTCAGTTGGTGTTACGCCGGTATATCTTTTAAAAGCAACATTGAAAGTTGATTTTGAAACAAATCCAACCGATTGTGCAATTCCGAGAATAGAGTATTTCTCATTTTCTTCAGAAATCAGAAGGCGTTTGGCTTCTTCAATACGATAGAAATTAATGAAATTGTAGAAGTTTTTATTGTAGGTTTCGTTGATAAGCTGCGAAATGTATTTCGTATTTGTATCCAGCTTTACGGCAATATCCTCTATGGAGAGTTTATCGTTGATAAAAATTTTCTCATGGATAACAAGTTGATCCAATTTGGATAGGAGTATTTTTTTCTGATCGCCGGATAGCGCCGACCCGGAGTATTTTTTTATACTTTCAGTTTTATTTGTAAACTGACTGCCCTTGCTTTCAGTATTTGTAGTTTGGCTGACCAAAGGCAATAGAACAGAATCAGCTTTGTCGCTGGCTTGACAGTCATCCTGCCCGGAAAATACAAGTAAATTCTGGACTGATATCATTTCATTTAGGTTGACCTGTAGCAAGCCCCTGTATCCTGAATAAAAAGTAATTATCAACATGGCAATGTTATATATTATCTGAGTAATAAAATGTTGTCTGAAACCAACAAAGTAAAGGAGATCGTTAAATACAAAAAAGATGACAAAACTGATAATAAGCACCAAAATCCAGTCGAGGTTGATGTTTTCAGTATACGAAAACCTGCTTTCGATGTACATTTTGTGATTCCTGTATAGTTTAACAGATCGGATAGCGTAGTATAGCAGTTGCAAGGTAAAAATGCCAAATATCCCGACCATATATACTGACAGCAGGTAACTGAACAGTTTACTGCTAACCATGTTGTAACCGTTTGAAATAAAATCGGTTCTTTCGGCAACAGATGCAAACAGGTATGGAAGATTGAGGCATAAAATCGAAAAAGCAGGTATAAAATGAAACAGGTACGACTTCTTAAACATGAATCCAGGGGTGGTAATTGAAAGAATATACAGGTAAAAAACAGGTATAAAAAGGAGAATTACGGGAAGGATCAGGAAATAGATGGAGGCGACAACTTCAAAAGCTCTGATACTGTATAAGAAATTGAACGTAAAATAAAAAGCCATGAGAAACTGGAAGGATCCCATAATGATTCGCGAACTGCTCAACCGTCGGTTGCTGCTAAAAAAAAGCAACAATGTGAGTATAACTGATTGATATACTGGTAAAGCGAAAAGTATTTTGACAAATAGCTCCATCAGGTATGATGATTCATGCGGAAGAGTTTTTCAGGATATCAAAGGTATGATAAATTCTCCAGTCATAGGTATGAATGTTACCATGGGTTGTATAATTCATTACTATTCAATATGATAACAAGTCAACTGGTTCTAATCCCTGAATCCGAACCAGTATTCGGCCAAAGGCTTAAATGCAATTAGTTACTTTGTGCCATAATAAACCATCCCAATACAAGGAAACTAATTCTTAGCCACTTTATGAAACTCAATTACCACATTTTACTGTCAATTATTACACTGGTTGTGCTAACAGCAAGAGTAGCGGTATCGCAAAACTATGTTGAAATCGGATCAGGGACAATCCAGAACTCAATGCCAATATATTCCTCATGGAATTATTCATGGAGTTCATTGATTTACAATCATAACGACCTGGGTCCGGCCAAAACTATTACAAAAATCGGGTTAAATTGTATTAACGGACCTAAAACCGTTACTAACCAGAAAATGTATGTCAAACTGGTGTCGAATGATGTATTCGCAGCCGCCAACTACGAGGACCCACTAAACAACGGCTATACATTGGTTTTCCAGGGGAATTTAACCTTTCAGAATGGCTGGAATGAGATCGTTTTAACCACACCTATAGCTTATGATGGCGTTCTAAACATGTCAATTCATTGGGAAAACAGATGGGGAAGCAGTTATGGGCCTCAGTTCAATTCTACCGCTTCAACAATTAATAATAATAAAAATTGCGGTAACGATGTCAACTTTCCACTTTCGTCGCAAACGGGTTACCTGAATCCGTATCCGAGTTCATTGACAAATATGAGGTTTTATTATACCTCATCAGGCCCTGGAACACCTGTTAATCCAACACCAGCCGATAATGCAACGGTTGTTTCGGTAGATACTGACCTTAGCTGGACAATAGGTGCTAATACCACCAGTTACGACCTTTATTTCGGCACCGATCCACAAAATCTTCCGGTTGTTGTTTCCAGCGCTCCATGTAGTGCGGGAGTTTATTCATATACAATCCCCGGGTTGCTGGCTGATTCAACCAATCACTACTGGAAAGTGATTGCCAAAAATGGTTCCCAGCAGGAGATATCGCCAGTTTGGAAGTTCAAAACGGAAGTTGTTATCGATCAATTCCCTTATAACGAAGGTTTCGAAGATTCGCTCGTTTTCCATACCTATCCGGTTGTAAGTGCTTGGACCATTGCACCTGACGTCTCATGGTATGAGTATAATGTAAATGCTCATTCGGGGTTATTATGTGCCAAAAGTTCGTTCTTTACCACAGGCAACCAGGCAATCATGCGTTCACCAAAAGTGCTGTTGCCTCCCGGTTATTCCATATCGTATTACTGGCGTAATACCAGTGTTAACAAAGTTGCTGGTCACGATACCACTTACTTCGAAGTCTCAGTTAACGGAGGTGCAACATGGTCATCCATTGATATCCTTTCACCGGCAACCCAGAATTCGTCGTACATTCAACGAATACATGACCTTAATTCCTATGCAGGGAACAACTTCTTTTTCAGATTCAGGCATGTAACTGATAATTCGTCAGATGCCTGTAATGTTTACCTCGATGATATTTCGATTTACCAGACCGGATTTACGCCAACACTTACTGTGACTCCTGCCAATCAGAATGTTACTTCACCGGCAGGCACCACAGGTTTTACTGTAACATCAAATTCAGCCTGGACTGTAAGCAGTGACCAGATATGGTGTACTATAAATCCTTCGGGTACAGGGAATGGAAGTATAACTGCCAGTTATACTGAAAATACCAGTGGTGTTCAGCGGATTGCAAACATAACCGTTAATGTTAGTGGTCTAAGTCCGCAGGTTGTTACTGTTACACAAGGCATTGGAGCAGCTACACTTTCTGTTGCTCCTGCTAACCAGAATGTTACTTCACCTGCCGGAACCACAAATTTCGCGGTAACTTCCAATACAGTCTGGACAGCAGAAAGCAATCAGGCATGGTGTACCATTACACCTTCAGGATCAGGAAACGGAACAATCACAGCTACTTATGCTGAAAATACTGAACTTACTACGCGGATTGCAAGTATTACTGTAACCGTTACGGGCTTAAGCCCGGTTATCGTTACCGTTACGCAGGAAGCATCGGCTGTTTTCCTTAACGCAACCCCCGCTAACCAGGACGTTCCATTCGCCGCCGGAACGACCAATTTTACAGTCAATTCCAACCAGGCCTGGACAGCATTAAGCGATGCCGGCTGGTGTGCTGTAACTGCATCCGGCAGCGGAAACGGAACGCTTTTTGCCACATACGCTGAAAATACGTTTGCTGTTGCCCGGGTAGCGCATATTACTATTTCTGCTGCTGGCTTAAGTCCGACAATTGTTACAGTAACGCAACAAGGACCTGCTGCAACACTCAGTGTATCTCCAAGTGTTCAGAATGTAACTTCACAAGCCGGAGTTGCATCGTTTGCAGTGACATCAAATACAAACTGGACAGCAAGCAGCGATGCAACCTGGTGTCAGCCAACATTATCAGGTTCGGGAAGCGGAATTATCAGTGCGGTTTATCTGCAAAATGAAACCATGGTAACACGAACTGCAACCATACTCGTGAGTGGTTTGGGCGTAACATCACTTGCCATTACAGTAATACAGCAGCCATCCTATGTTTCAGTTGATGGTTTTGAAGCTGCCGGATTGAAGATATTTCCAAATCCTGCACAGGATTTTATAAATGTATACTTCCCCGGCGTGAAACAAGGAGAAATTATTCAGATTTTTAATTCTAATGGAGAATTGGTTTCTGAACAGAAAATTTCAGGTTCTGAATTCAGGATTGATGTATCAGGATTAGGGAAGGGCAGTTTTATCCTGAAAGTGATTAATGGGGAAGAAATAGTATCTAAAAAGTTTGTAATCATTTAACCAGTGATTCCTTAGCAACAATTGATTGAGTGTTAATCGTTTGATTTGAGAAAAAGCCGCAAATGAGAAATCAGATGCGGCTCTTGGTCTATTATTAAATTGGTATTTCGGAATGTGTGTACTGAGAGCTTACAAGGTACCTCTGAGTGTTACAAAAATATTCCTTCCCGGCGCGCTGATACCGCTGGCAAAATTGCGGTAATGCTGGTCAAGTATATTTTCAACACCGGCCTGCACTCCAACGTACCGGTTAAACTGGAATCCTGCGCGCAGATTCAGCGTATACCAGGCTGGCATGCCATCTTCTGTTGCATATCGTTCGTTATCTTCTCCGCTCGGGCTGTAATCTTCTATATGTTTCCATGCATTGTATCGGGCATAAAACTCGCCGGTAAACCTGTTTAATTCCAGTTTAAGCGATGTTAATCCAAACATGGGAGGAATATGATCGAGTGGTACATCTTCGTCCGTAACATGCCCGTAAGTATATGTAAGAGTGCTGTACAACGAAAGAGGCTTAAGAATCTGAGCGGTAAAGCTGCCCTCGAATCCATAAAGTATTGCCTGATCGGCATTTTGCATAGATTGTACCGCACAAAGATTGCCGTCGAATACAATGGAATCCTTACCATTATATGTTGAGGCGCGAATTACAAATGCGTCTTTTAGCAAGGTATAAAATCCGGTAACTTCAATCTGAAATTTATTGTTGAAGGTTTTACCCACCGAAAGCTCAGCATTATATGCATTTTCCGGTTTCAGGTCAGGATTGGGCACAATAGTAATGGTGCTGCTGAAATCGTTAAGTTTGGTCAGGTCATCAATATTTGGTGCCCTGAAGCCGGTCGATAGATTTGTAGCTATCCTGAAGCCATTATCCGTTAAGTAAACCAACCCAAGACTTCCGTTTAAAGCAGTATTGTTTTGTGTGATGTTGGGATCAAAAGGGAATTTGATCAGATCCATCATTTCCTGGGTGTATTTAGCATCTAACGAAACATAATTAATGCGCAATCCCTGCGAAAAGATAAGATGTTTGTTGAGTTCCCAGTTGTTGGAAGCATAGGCAGCAAGGCTCATCATTTTGTCGCCGCCATCGGGATATCGGGTTGCAGCATCATTGGTAATTTCACCGTTTCTAACATTTTTATTATAGGCTTTCGAATCAACCTGGTTTAAATTGCCTTCGATTCCATAACAGAGTTCGCTTGTTTTTGCGATATTCTTTTTGAAATCAGTTGTAAGCGAAAAAACGTTAACAGTTTCTTCCTGGTGCTTTGCTTTCGATTTGCCGAACTTCCGGCTTATACGGTCTTCACTGATGTATTGATAGGCTGCGATAACAGTGGCTTTATCGTATAATTTTGTAGCATTAAGCCATTCGGATTGCAGGGAAGCCAGAGCACGTGTTTGCGGTCCATAGTAAAACTCAGCATAGCTCATATTATTTCCTGTCATCTCAGTCAAACGGTCGTAGCGGGGAACATTCGAGGAGTTAGAATACTGCATGTTTAACTTAATGGCATGACCGGCATCAGGTTTCCAAAGTATTTTCGAAAACAAATCGTACTGCGAATAACCCGAATTTTTCTGAATTAATGGATCGCTGTTTTTAACGGTAGAATCTTTTCCATTTATTCTTTCGGCATAATAGAAGCTTTTACCCCAATCGCCGTATTTGCTGTCGCGTTTGCTGCCTTCGCGCAAGTCGCCAATGTCCTTGGTGCTTCCGCCGAAAATGGCCGCAACCTTCTTGCCGCCGACATTCAGAATGAAATTTTGCGAATAATCCTGGGCTGCCGTTCCATAACGCAACATGGCATTACCGGCAGTATAAACTTTGCCATTTGTTGACAGAACCGGATTGCGCGTATAAAAATGCATAACGCCACCCATAGCATCGCTGCCATAAATTACCGACCCTGGTCCGTGAACAACTTCAACACGCTGCAACATGTTGGGATCAATAGTAATCACGTTCTGTATATGGCCGGCACGGTAAATGGCATTGTTCATGCGTACGCCATCCACAACCATCAATACCCGGTTGGTTTCCATACCGCGTATTACAACGCTTCCGCCGCCTAACTGGCTCTGCTGAACAAAAACAGTTCCGTTTTGCTGCAGGAGTTCGGCTGTGCTTTGTGGGTTTCCGAACTGAATTTCCCGGGCAGGAAGAATATCGATTCTTACCGGCAGATCACTGTATTTTTCCTCCGTTTTATTTGCTGAAAAAACTACTTCTTCAAGGTTAATTACTAACATGGTAAGCACCACTTCATTCGTTTTCTCTTTCAGGGAAGCTTTATTGAGGGTAACTGTTTGAAAGGATAAGTGACTGAAAGTGAGATCGTCGTTGTTTTTAAAGCCGGAAATATCAACCGTTCCTTTGTTGTCAGTTGTTATAGAGAATGATTTGTCAGCATTATATATGAGGCAGTTGCTGACGGGTTGCAGATCAGATTTGTTTACAACATGCACTTTTTGTGCAAACGTGATGCCTCCGCATAGAAGCAGTATTAAGGTAATTATTTTTTTCATGTTGAGGATTAAATAAATGATTAATGAAAACAACTTCTCACATGGAATGTAAGAGTTGAAAAACTGTAATATTCCTTGTTGTCAGGATATTCCCGGACAAAAGAAGCTTACAAATCAAGAATCTAACAACATGATTGGGGTGGAGGATGAAGTATTGAAATTGCCGGTCCCAGGTAGGTGGTAATATCAAAAACCGGATAATATTGACAGATGTTATACTGAATGGTACTACTTTTATTGACTATGACAGCCGTTTTAATGATTTTTTCAATCATAAGTCTGGCGGTATTTTTAACAGGCATCGGTTGTGCTTCAGAATTGAAAAGTCTGGTTTTTGCAATCAGGTTCTGCTCTTTGGCATCGCGAACACAATGATAAGTGATCTTTGAAACGTTTTCAACCTTTCGGACAACATCATATAACTTTCCGTCAACTATTATTTCCCGGCTGTTCACTATTTTTAATCTTGAATTGGGTCCGGTTTTATTAAAAGTATACGTGGTTAATTGC
>JBBQUX010000041.1:0-25593 GCA_038212135.1 Bacteroidales bacterium
AATTCGATAATTCGGCAATTCGGCAATTCGATAATTCGGCAATTCGGCAATTCGGCTATCCAATAATGTGACAATTAGTTAATGTGACAATTCGGTGATGTGACAATTCGGTAATGTGTCAATTCGGTAATGTGACAATTAGTTAATTTTATAGAGTAAGCACTATGCACTACGCACTATGCTCTATGCACTATACACTAAGCACTATGCAAAGCACTAAGTAGAAGTTAAGAGATTAACAACAGTATACCCATGGAATCTTATTTCTGTGGATTTTATAAGGCAAGGAATGACGAATTCTTCAAATTATTTTACTGCAGATTAAAATCATTACCTCAGAAAGTTCCATTTTCTTCATGAGTTTCCCAAAATATTTTTCGATACGTTGTGGATATGGGATATTTCATCATTCTTGTTTTTTAGTTTAACAAGTTGCTTCATAGGGGTTATTTCCCCAATCCGGCGTTATTCGATGTAATTTTCTGAAATAAAAAACCACAAATCGGATTTGAATTTGTGGCTTTGTAATTGTTAAAATGTTTTATTAATCGGCAAAATCTTTCAGTGTATCCATAAGTTTGCGACGGGTAAAGAAAATCCGGCTCTTAACGGTACCAATTGAAATATTGAGGTGATCGGCAATTTCCTTATACTTATATCCCTGGTTATGCATCTCGAAAGGCATACGCTGATCCGCATCAAGCTTCGAGATACTTTTTTTGATTTCTTTTTCCGAAAATCTCGAATCAGGTGAAGGGAAATCAGATTTACGCGGAATATTCAGGTAAAATAAATCCTCAGTACTATCAATAATTGTGTTTGCTTTCTGGTTACGACGATAGTTATTGATGAATGTATTTTTCATGATAGTGTAAGTCCATGCCTTCAGATTGGTGTCGGCAGCAAATTTGTCACGGTTTGCAAGTGCCTTTAAATAGGTATCCTGTATCAGATCTTTGGCTTCTTCACGGTTCGACGTGAGTAAATTAGCATAATATTCCAGGTTCTGATATAAACTTATTAACTTATGATCGAATTCTATTTGGCTCATGGTGCAGGTGTTTAAATTATACGGCACAAAGTTAAACAATATTATTTATATTAAGTCTAAATAAAGTTAAATATTTGTTAATTTTTAGTCTTGCTTTGAAAATAGTACCCCGATAGCTTGAGGGTCAATTATTTAAAGTCATTTCAATTTCTACACTAATATACAATATTTTAATGAACAAAGGTAGATATTGTATGTTAATGATATGTTATATTATGAATTCATGCATATAACATTCAGCAAATGAACTGAATAGTTGAACTTGTTTCTGTGAAGAAAATGGAGAAATGTATTATGTATTTCGAAGAAAGTCAGTGAAATTGGTTATTGATTCGAAAAAAGTTGCATTTGGAGGGAGTGAAACCTTATTCTGTTGAATGCAACTTCCACCTAATAACAAATGCTTATCGCCATATAAATGGTTAAATTCTTCGAAAAATGAGGAAATTTCCTCTTCGGGTAGATTTGAAGTAAAGGAGGTCAATAAATAATCAATTTTGTGTATTTCGAAAATATCTTTAAGATTTACCAATGGAACGTTTTGCCCGAGATATATTACCATATGCCCTGCTCTTCTAATCAAATAATGCATGTACAACAATGCCATTTCGTGATACTCTTTCTCGGGAAGAAAGAGGAGAAATGTTTTATGTTTATCCTTTAATATATTCTGTCCGTCAATTGCCAGTATGAGTTTGTGCCTGATCAGCTGCGAAATAAAATGTTCCTGTGCTGGATTTACATTTCCGATTTGCCATAGAACCCCGATTTTTTCAAGGAATTTTTGCAATAGATTTTCGAAAGTGTAATCAAAACCGTGTTTAATAATCGATGAACTTATTATTTTGTCGAACCTTTGCTCATCCAGTTCGATCATCGACATAACCAGGTTGTCAACCTGATATTCGTTATCTATATCCTGATGGGTAAGGTCAACAACACTTTGTGCAATTTCTGCGACTGACATACTTTGAATATTGGAAATTTTGTATCCATATTTATTCAGTATTGCCACATTCATAAGATGCCTCAGATCTTCATCAGAATAAAAGCGGATGTTTGTCAGCGTACGTGAAGGTTCAACAATATTGTATCGTTTTTCCCAGATGCGTATGGTATGGGCCTTTATTCCGGTAATCTTTTCAAGATCTTTTATTGAGTACTTTATCATTGATGCCTGTTGATCATTAGGTAGTTATAACAACTAGTATTAAACTTTGTTTAATCTTTTGCATAAAAGTTTGAAATTATGTCGTTTTATGATGCTAAATACCTGTTAATGTTTCAACTAATATTTTGTAAATGATTAAGAGTATTTAATAAAATTGAAACTGTATTACAGTTGCAACTATGCAAGTGTATCTTCAATAAGTTCATTACTTGTTGCCTTAATATCGTAGCAAAAAAGTAAGACGTTTGTTGGTAAAATATTTTTCAACTGAAAGTCATTTTAAAGAATAAAAGAGGAAATCATCTCAATTAAACCCACCCTGCCCGCGATACAGCCTCACTGGTTTATCCAGTTTCAGTTTCAGTACAGTAACATATTTATCAAGCACAGTTGCAGGAACATCAATATAGACAAGGCCGGGAACGTGGCTCCACGAAATTTTTCCAACAATTTTATAAGGCAGTTTTGTGCCGTTTCCAACTACAGTGATTTCCTGAATTTTATTATCGAGGCCTTTGAGCATAATCTGTCCGCTGGTTTGTCCGTGCAGGAAAAGATACACAGAGGTTGAATCTTTCGACATGGTGGTTGGGCCATAAAAATGTCCTTGCGGAATGCCTCCGATCGTGTTAAAAATGGCTTCGCCGTTCTTTTTGTTCCATGCGCCGAGTTCTTTCAGTACATTAATCTGCTCGGCGGGTATGGTGCCGTCTTCTTTTGGACCCATATCGAGCAAAAGATTTCCGCCGTTTGCAACGGCATCCACAAAAATAGTGATCACTTCATAAGGCGTTTTCCAATTGTTGTCGTTGTGGAAACCCCAATTATCGTTGGTAGTCATACACAGTTCCCACCAATTGAACTTTGGGCGCGAAACCGGGAAATTCTGTTCAGGAGTTTCATAATCGCCATAGCCTTGTAAGCGGCTGTTAATAATCGCTTTCGGGTTGTTCGACAGGATGATATTTCGCACTTTCTCCGATTCCCATTGCTCGGCACTGTGTTCCCAGTCGCCATCGAACCACCACAGATCGGGATTAAATTGTGTACTTATTTCACTGATCTGTCCCTGGAAAAACAGGCGGAAGCGGTTCCATCTCTCGTAATCGTTCTCAATTTTATAACGGGAACTGTCCTTGAGAAAGCCTGGGTAATCAGCATACGACCAGTCGATCAAAGAGTAATAAGCACCGCATTTTATATCGCGCTTGCGCAACTCAGCAAAGAAAGGAGTAATTATATCTTTTTTTGCGGGTGTTGCTTTCACACTGCTGAGGTTATTCATTTTTGTATCGTACATAGCAACGCCGTCATGGTGTTTGGTAGTGATAACTGCATACCTGGCACCGCTTTCCTTAATCAGATCGGCCCACACGGCGGCATCGTATTTTTTCAGTGTAAAGCCGTTAAGCTGTTTCATATAATCAGCATGACTGATCTTTTTGTTGTGAAAACTCCATGACTCGTCAACCCCATCAACCGAATAGATGCCGGCATGAATAAAAATACCCAGTTTGGCATCAGCAAACCATTGCATTTTTTCTTTAATATCTTTAGGGTTGATTTTCGATTGGGCAAAAGTGCCAGATGACAGCAGAAATGCTAAACTGATGAATAGAAGTGTTTTTATTGATTTCATAGCAGTATGGTTATGGATATTTATTTTCATCCGGATACACTTCAGAAAAATTTTGTTAAAGATATTATTTCTAAGCAATCTGGCCAAAAATGATATAAGAAATCATTGTTTTACGGTATAATTTAAAAGAGAACGCTTTAATGCTTTTTATATATCGTCCCTACACGACTTTTAGAACTTCACAATTTGCTTTCTGCCAATATCCTGTCCGCCTAAAGCGCATAGCTCGTTAGGGGCTAATTGGCAGAACAAAAAGCAACCCTCAGTTTAGTTAGTGCGTATAAGAAAACGAGTTTAACATGAGTTTTGCCCACGCTCACCCCTTGATCCCCTTAGAGCATAGCTTACAGAAGATTGAGTTTTGCCTGCCAAACCTAAAGTTAAAGAAAATGATGAGTTTTTTTAGTGACACTAGTTAAGTGCCTTAGGGACGGAATATTATTTTAGCCTGACATCAATGAAAAGAAATATAACAAAGCCATAAAGTTAACTGATTCTGAAGATTTCGGTTGTCACCATGAATTCCTGCTGCTATTGTGATTAGTTTTCAGCAAAAAAAAAGAGACATCTGATTTAGATCCTCTTTTTTATCAAATAAACAGTAAGCTATTATTTCGCTTGTTTCATTTTAATTGAGCAACCGATTGCTTTTGTTGACGACGGCTCAGGTGTGCCACCAGCAAGCAAATAGCTGATAGCATCAAATTATTCTCTTACTTTATTCCATTTCAGAACAATCAGTATTATATTTACGTTTAATTTACTCGTTATTAAAATTTTAACCTGAAATAATATGAAACGGATTTTTATTCTTGCTGCATTCACATTAGTGCTGGTTTCTTTCGGACTCATCGGTTCTACCTGTATCAAACATAAGCCAGATGTGCCAAAAGCAGTTGTTAGTAATGATGCTGCCCGGAACTACCAGACTTATTGTGCCGGATGCCACGGCGAAAACCTTGAGAAATTTGCAGCCAAAACATGGATGGACGAGAAAGATAATTCGGCTGCAGTAAAAAGTATCAAGGATGGGATTGAGAATATGGGAATGCCTTCGTTTGCGAAAACATTTTCGGATAGCCAGCTCGAAGCCCTTGCCGCGTATGTAAAAAAAGGAATTCCTGCTGATAAAAGTCTGTTGAAGCCTGCGGTTACTGTTGCCGGACTGATTGAAAGCGAAGTACAGCAGTTTGTTGTTGATACGGTGGTTACAGGATTGGATGTTCCATGGGGACTTGCATTTCTACCCAATGGCGATCTGCTTATTACGGAACGCTCCGGCAAATTGTATCGGTTTGCTAACGGCAAACTTTCCGCACCGATTGAGGGCTTACCCGATATAATGGCAGTGGGGCAGGGCGGTTTACTCGATATTTGCCTGCATCCCGATTACGAAGAGAATGGATGGATTTACATGTCGTATAGTGCCCTGGACACTAAAATTATCAAGTCCTTTGGCAATACAGCCATTATGCGGGCCAGGCTTGAGGGTAACAAACTGGTTGATCAGCAAGTGATATTCAAAGGTATTCCGGATACGTATAAGGAATATCATTTCGGCAGCAAACTTGCTTTTGACAAAAACGGGCATTTGTTCTTCGGAATTGGCGACAGGAGCCAGCATTTTGATTTTCCGCAGAAACTTGATAACACTAACGGAAAAATACATCGTATTAACGACGATGGCTCTATACCCAAAGATAATCCGTTTGTAAACACGAAAGGTGCATTGCCTTCCATTTACAGCTACGGGCACCGGAATCCACAGGGAACCTGCATAAATCCGCTTACCGGTGAACTTTGGGCTACCGAACACGGCCCGCGCGGTGGCGATGAAATTAACCTTATAGAACCGGGGAAAAACTATGGCTGGCCGGTTATCTGTTATGGAATCAATTACGATGGAAGTATTTTGACTGAACTTACCGAAAAAGAAGGAATGGAGCAGCCCGTTTATTATTGGAATCCCTCAATAGCTCCTTCAGGAATGACTTTCCTTACCGGCGACCGGTATAAAAACTGGCGTAACAACCTGTTTGTGGGGTCGTTACGTTTTAAATACCTCGAAAGGGTTGTAGTAAATAAGCACTCAGTCATGCATACCGAGAAACTGCTTGAGGGAATAGGCCGTGTTCGAAATGTGGTAGTTAGCCCGGAAGGATTGATTTATGTTGCTATCGAAACTCCTGGCAAAATTGTTCGTCTTATGCCTGTTGAAGGTAAAGTGTCGAAAGAGTGATATGCTTTTGAAGAAAGACCCAAGTGTCCAAATTCCAAAGATCAAATTCCAAAGATCAAATTCCAAGTGACAAGTGGCAAGTAACAAGATCCCGGTAAATGTGTAGTTAGTTGTTTCTCTATACTTTGCCTTCTTATTTTACAATAACCAATGCAAAGATAATTTACCATTCGGTTCATAACCTATACACATTACTAAATTGATTTTCCCTGTCAGGGGATACATACCAATAAAAATTTAAACTACAAAACTAATTCCCCGTCAGGGGATTAACATAATTCAATGAATATTAATGTCCTACGTACAATCCCGTGTTCCATTTTTATTAACCTATTGGTGTTGATTCCCTTCGGGAAAACACAGGCACATTCGATTTTTATTTTTCAGCAACCCCTGATAATAACCATTTTAAATGGGAATACCCAGGAAACAGTCAATTCTTCAGTAACTGCCAAGGTGCCTGATTCAGTTATTTTACTTGATGAGGTTAAGATAGAAGCTTATCAGTTTTCCACTGATTTTCACCATATTCCCGGCAGTATTTCGGTACTCACTCCCAAAGGAATACATCTTTCTGATGGCACAAACCTGGCAAACACGCTCAATTCCATTCCCGGCATTGCCATGCAAAGCGGCACCTATGCAACCAACCGCATCGTAATCCGTGGAATGGGCAGTCGCACTCCATATAATACAAACCGCATCCGATCCTATCTGAATGATATCCCATTAACTTCCTCTGATGGCGTTTCTTCGCCCGAAGATATTGATATACAGAGTATTGGTCGATTGGAGGTGATAAAGGGGCCTGCATCTGCAATTTATGGTTCGGGATTGGGAGGCAGTATTCATATGTTTACTCCTGTGAAATCAGGAGATGAGGTTGTTGCAAGCTCCAATTTCGGAAATTTTAATACCTGGAATAATCATCTTTCGGGTACAATCCATACGAAAAATGCAGCTTTCTGGGTAGGGCTTGGTCATTTACAATCGGATGGATACCGTGAGAATAATCACTATAAGCGTACTTCATTTCTTTCAAGCGGTCAGTATAAAAAGAAAGTATGGGAAGTTAATCCCCTGTTGATGGGCATAATTGCTGATGCCGGAATCCCGAGTTCGTTGGGTAAAACTCAGTTCGGGACTAATCCACAGGCTGCAGCGTCTGCATGGCTCGAAGCTGGTGGTTATAAAAAGTACAGCAAAGCTCTTGCTGGAATTAATGTTGTAACAAAATTTCAAAACAGAGCTGTTAACCGGTTTACCATTTTTGGCAAATGGTACGATGGGTTCGAGAAACGTCCGTTTAACAATCTGACAGACCAAGTGCTGTCAGCAGGAATCCGCGAAAAGGCTACAATTTATTTTGATCATTTGGATTTAGTAATTGGAACTGAGATTATCACTGAACAGTACAATTGGAAACTAAATAAAGATGCTGTTAGGATAAACGAAAATCGCGAAAACCGCAACCTGATCAATATTTTTGCGATAAGCAATTACAGGCCATTAACTAAGCTCAACATTTCAGTTGCTGCTGCCTTAAATCACATTAGTTACCGGCTGACTGATTTGTACGATGCCAATGGTGATCAGTCGGGCGAACGAAAATTTCCTCTTATCTTTTCTCCGCGGATGGGTATCAATTATGCTCCCAACAATCAATTGGCGGTGTATACTTCGGCCGGACATGGTTTTTCGCAGCCCTCACCTGAAGAAACTTTACTGCCGGCTGGCGATGTAAATCCGGATATAAAACCGGAACAAGGGTTTCAATACGAAATGGGTACCCGCCTGAACTTTTTGGATAAAGCTTTTGAACTGGATGCTGCCTTGTATTGGATTGAACTCAAAAATTTACTGGTAACCAAGCGTCTGAGTGAGGATATCTTTATCGGTACTAACGCAGGAAAAACCCGCCATTACGGAGTGGAGATTATGCTGAAAAGCCGTTTCTTTGAAAAAGAGCATTTTCCGGGGAAGCTGACATCTGTTTTGAGTTCAGCTTTTTCGCGAAACTTGTTTAGTGCCTTTACGGACGATGGAATTGTTTTTGATGGAAATGAACTTCCCGGTATTCCGGAACAAAGCATTCAGTTGCAATTTGCATGGAATCCAACTCCGGTAATTAAAGTGTTTACTAACTTTCATTATTTCGGCGATCAATATCTTAATGACTTGAATTCATTGAGCTATCCGGCTTATTTTATTGCAAATTTTAAAGTTTCAGCGCAGTTCGCGATTCGCAAACAAGGGCGTTTAAACTTATATGCAGGAGTTAACAATCTAAGTGATACCCGGTATGCATCCATGCTGGTTGTAAATGCCATTGCCTTTGGCAACAGCGAGCCACGCTATTACTATCCGGGATTGCCCCGGAATATCTATTTTGGGTTACAGTATCGGTTTCAAGGCTACATATTATTTTGATGTGCTGGAAAAATTTAGACATCATAAGCAATACTATTTTAATTGAGTTTAATAGATCAATCAGTTAATCTGGAAATTCATTTGTACTTTTTTCTTCGTACTTTTTACTTGATCAAAAAGTATCCAAAAATCAAGGCTTTATAACAATGCTGGCGTTTAAGCCAGAGGTATCTCCTCGCAATACAAGGCATGAAAAGCAGTACATTTCTGAACAGTTGTCGTTGCTGTTTATTGCTACGCACATGCCATTCGTACATACCTCCGGCTAAGAAACGCAGGCGCATTTTTATAAAGTCGGTTCCTTTTAAGAGAGTTTCCTTTCCCCTGCACAACAAAATATTATTTAGCCGGTTTCAAAAGGAGCAGAAATCTGAATAGAGTATCTTTTATAGCTGTTCTTGTGGTATGTGTTTGACTATCCCGTGTATTCAAAATTCAGTTCAACCGGTTTCTGAGAAGATTTTGGAATGAAAAGTGAGAAGATTGATATTTAGATTTCATACAAATAAACAAATTCACTTATCTGCATGTTTATGTTAATTAAAAGTTGTCAGGCATGGCTATGGCTTAATGTATTCTAAAAAATAAATCCAATAGTTACTGAATCATAACTTTACTCAACTCACGAAAAAGCGTAAAACTTAACTACCGGAATTTTAAGGTTACTGCATCGGATGAATTAATGCAGGTAATAGTTTTACGGCGAAAACTGTGTCAGACTTCGTAACAAGTTTTTCAAATATCATGACCTGCTGTTTCGGGGCGTGATTTGTTTACTGCCAGCCATTTCGTATCAACTCAACTGCATTTCGATTCGCTGAATTTTTCCAAATGGATATTGTCTTGCTGTATTTGGCAGTATATCAGGTGAAGCCATTTTATTATCCTGAAAATTTACCATGCTTTTGTAAAATGTAAAATAAAACCAGGCACAAAATAATCGCGAACAATAACCACAAAACCAGATCATTAGGATGTTTTTACGCATTGGCCTTTTAACATTTAGTTTATAAACGCTTAAACCCGAAAATTATGAAAAGGTACCTTTTATTGTTAGTTTCATTTTGTCTGCTCTTCATACTCCCATACATAGGCAGCAATATAAAATGGGGTGGTCCGCCACCGGGATATGGCTTATTTCCCGCGCAGGAGGTAATGAATTCGCCGGGTTTCAACCAAACGTATTTTAATATTGCCAGTGGCTTTGCAATTCTTATCCTGGTGTTTCTGCTTTTTCCACGGCTATTCGGGTTTAAGAAGTCAGAAGTTGTTGCTGAAAAACCAAAAGTTAAAACATCCTTTCCAAAGTGGTTTATCCCTTCCCTGGTTGTTACCCTTGTAAGCTGGTTTTTTATGTGGGGTAGGTTCGATCTTGTTCAGCCAATCGATCATTTTACCTTTGTTCCTTTATGGTGGGGATTTATTTTTGTTCTCGATAGTTTAGTTTATAAACGAACCGGCGGTAAATCATTGATAGCAAGCAGACCCACTACAATGAAACTGCTTGCCGCTGCTTCCTGTTTCAGTTGGTTTGTGTTCGAATACCAGAACTTCTTTGTGCTCGAAAACTGGTATTATCCTAACAATGAAATATTTACCAATTTCGGTAATATCTCGTGGCAACTGATGTCGTACACAACTGTGCTTCCGGCAATTTTCGAGTTTTATTTTTTATTGCGCACATTCCCTGCCTTGCGCGATCGGTATGCTCATGGGCCAAAGATTGTAGTTCCTTTGGCAGGTCAGTATATTCTGCTGGTTATAGGGTTTGTATTTCTGTTCCTTATGGGACTATTCCCTCACGAAATGTTCTGGATGTTGTGGGTAGGCCTCATCCCGGTATTGGTTCCTGCGATGAATATCGGGAAGTACTGGACTCCTTTTACAGAAATAAGCAAAAAAGGAGATTATTCAAATGTAGTTCTTATCGCTTTTGCCACACTGCTCAATGGCTTTTTCTGGGAATTCTGGAATTTTGGAAGCGAATGGTTTCACGATTATGCACCTACGAATCCAAACTACTGGAAATACTCAGTTCCTTACGTAGATAAGTATCATATTTTCTCAGAAATGCCAATACTTGGATATTTCGGCTACCTGTTATTTGGTATTGTATGTTGGGTATTGTGGTTAGCAGTAGCCTATCTGATCGATTTTGACGCAAAGCTGGAAATTGACGAATAGAAATTGAATTATTAAATAATGCTAAAACCAAACTTATGAAAAGAACTGTTCAAAGGAATATAATTGTGTTGATTGCTGTTTCATTGATTAATCTGCTGATTTTATTTATCCGCAACCGTGTTACCGATGATACTACCTATAATTTCCTGTTATTCAATTTGTTTCTTGGTTTCCTGCCGCTTTTGTTCGCATTTATTTTATATCAGTTCAGTGCAAAATTTAAAACCTGGATGGTGATGGCCGGGAGTTTTATCTGGCTTCTGTTTTATCCAAACGCTCCCTATATGCTCACTGATTTTATTCATGTGAACGCGCAAAGCACTTCGGTGATTTACGATGCCCTGATCATATTTTCAATCAGCATTTTGTCGTTATTTTATGGATTTTATTCCCTGAAAATTATTCACCTTATCTGGTATTCCAGGTATAACCGCAAAGTGGCGAATGCTGTTATATTATTTTCAATACTACTTAGCAGTTTTGGTATTTACCTTGGAAGAATACTTCGGCTCAATTCCTGGGATTTATTTACAAAGCCGTTTAAAGTGATGGCAGATATTTTTGGTCACCTGTGGCCGGTTTCCGAAAACCCTTCAACCTATTATATTATCTTGCTTTTCAGTGTAATACAGGTCATTTTTTTGTGGACGGTTCACAATATGGAGGAAATGGACTATACACCATCGGCTTCAAAAGTGAAATCCTGAATATTTTGATTCCGTTGCCAAATAGTTTGATTTATGGAAAATACCAGTTTTGCCTCTGCTTATAAAACTAATGAGGTTATTTCGGAAAACAGCAGGACTATAGTTGCCAAAGCTACCCGTGTTTCGGATGGGCTTCCTGTTATTCTGAAATCGTCGGCCAGTCCGTTTCCCACATCAGCCGAAGAAGCATACCTGCTTAAAGAATATACCCTGCTTAAAGAAATTGAAATGGATGGGGTTGCCTCCGTGGTCGAACTATTTACAGTTGAGCATAAACCAGTCTTGGTATTACATGATTTCGGCGGAGTTACCCTCTCCGGTTACCTGAAATCAAACGAGGTAAATCTTATCACATTTTTGGAACTGGCGATAGAACTCACATCCATTTTGGGCCGTATCCATGAAAAGAATATTATGCATAAGGATATTAATCCGGACAATATTCTTATCAATGTTGAAACTAAAAAACTTGCCATTATTGATTTTGGGTTGGCAACTAAACTCGACAGGGAGCGCAATTTCAACCAAAACTCAACTGTACTCGAAGGCACGTTGCAATATATGTCGCCGGAGCAAACCGGAAGAATGAACCGGTCAACGGATTACCGCACGGATCTTTATTCATTAGGGTATTGTTTTTACAAAATTCTTACAGGCGTAGCTCCGATCGAGAGTACTGATCCTTCGGAATTAGTTCACTTTCACATTGCCAAAAACATTGATTTTCAGCCTTTAATCCGGTTGGATGTACCTGAAGTTATTATTTCGGTAATCAGGAAACTTACGGCAAAGATTGCTGATGAACGTTATCAGAGTGCGCGTGGACTGAAGTATGACCTGGAATACTGTTATGGTTTTATTCAGAAAGGGCTTACTATCCCGCATTTCAAAATTGCCCGGAAAGATATTGTGCTCAAGTTCCGGATACCCGAGATGTTGTATGGAAGAGATGCTGAAATAACTCAATTGCTGGTTGTTTATGAGCAGGTCAGAGACGGTGAAAGCCGGTTCGTGTTGTTAAATGGAGTTTCAGGCATCGGTAAAACTGCCTTGATTTATGAGGTTAACAAACCGACAAACTGGAAATCAGGGTTTTTTATTTCCGGCAAATTTGATGAATACAAAACCAAAATACCCTATTATGCCATCAGCATGGCTTTTTCCGATCTGCTCAGGCAGATAGCCAGTAAGCCGGTTCATAAATTAGAGTTGTACACTGCAACTCTTAAAGAAGTGCTGGGATTGAACATTTCAGTTCTAATGGACCTTATTCCTGAATTAGAATCCTTACTGGAAAAGCAGGTTAATCCGGTAGAATTAAACCTGGCTGAATCGCAGAACCGGTTTTTCTTTGCCGTTAAGGATTTTATCCGAGTTTTTGCCACACCTGATCATCCGGTAACTGTTTTTCTCGACGACCTGCAATGGTGCGATGAGTCTTCCCTGAACCTGATAAAAGAGCTGGCCCTGCACAGAATTCCCAGTTTTTTGATTATTGGGGCATACCGGTCCAATGAGGTTACAGCAGGGCATCCCTTATTGCAAATGATCGAAAAAGTAAAGCCGTATCAGCCGTTAGTTGAGCTCAGCCTTGGTGCCCTGAAGGAAGAAGATGTGAGTGAACTTATTGCGGATACTCTGTTCTCTGATGCCGTTTCAACGAATGATCTTGCTGAAGTTGTGTATAAGCATACGGCAGGTAATCCATTCTATATCAATGAGTTTTTAAAAACAATTTATTATAAAGGTCTTATAAATATTGACTATTCATCAGGACAATGGAAGTATGATATAAAAGCTATAACCGGTCTTAATATTTCGAGTAATGTAGTGAATATTATCGGGCAGCGTGTAAAAGAGCTTCCTGATGGCTGTCAGAAAGTTATAGAAATGGCATCGTGTATCGGTTCACAGTTCGATCTGAAAACTCTCGCCTGCCTGATTGGCCTGTCAGCAGATGAGGTAACCGTTTCGTTATGGCCTGCTGTTTCGGAAGATATAATAATTCCATTGAGCGAAAAGTACCGGTTAGTTACCGGAAACACTGATTTTGGTGTTGTTTACAAATTTCAGCACAATAAAATTCACCAGGCAGTTTACCAGGCACTCGACCCTGAATTCAGAACAGAACTGCATTTCAAAATCGGCCATCTTCTGCTTGATGAAACCAGGGCTGACCATGCGGAAGATTCACTTATCGAAATAGTTGGCCATTTGAATCAAGCAAAAATTCTAATCCGGAAGCAGGAAGAAAAAGTTCAGCTTGCATCGCTTAATTGCAGGGCGGGAATTAAAGCTCAATCGTCCATAGCCTACCAGGCAGCCATGAGTTATTTTAAAAGCGGAATGGAATTGCTGTCAGCCAACGCCTGGAACGATAATTATGAATTGGCTTTTGAATTGTTTTATGGTTTTGCATTGAATGCATACCAGGTGGGGGAGGTAGCCGCAGCCGAAGAATGTTTTGATCACTTATTGAAACATGCCCGCACGAAACTGGAGAATGTGAAGATTTTGTCGATGCGGCTCAGGCAATACACAACGCTAGGCAAAGCAAAACAAGCAATCCAGGAAGGTATTAAAGGACTTGCAGTTTTGGGGATAAATGTTCCTGAAAAACCCGGGCAACTTTTGGTACTCAAAGAAGTGCTGGCCGCAAAATGGACAATAGGCAAAAGAAATCCTTCTGAATTACTGGATAAACCGGTTATGAGTGACCCGGAAATGAAAGCGGCAGCCCGGTTGCTTACTGAAATTGGACCCGCAGCATATATACTGGGTAATGATAATCTGTATGCTCTTTCATCACTAAAGCTTGTGAATCTTTCGTTGAAATTCGGAAACTGCACCGAGTCGTCGTTTGCCTATGCTACATATGGAGCTGTTTTAGGAGAAGCATTCGGCGATTATACTGGTGCGGAGCAATTCGGGAAGCTGGCTGTTGATTTAAATTATAAGCTTGACGATATCGAGTTCAGAAGCAGGGCAATTGCAGCGTACGGGGTTTTGATCCACCATTTCAGCCGGCATTGGAAAGAAACCGGTGTCTGGTTCCGTAAAGGGATTGAGGCAGGTTACCTTTCGGGCGATTTGTTTTTCCTGGCTCATTGCGCGGTAAATATTACCTGCTGGAATCCTACTCTCGACCTGGCAACATCATACGAACAGCAGAAGAAAAATCTGAAACTTATTCGTGAAACCAGGTACGAAGATGCTTTTGATACGGCCTCCATTCATATACAAACCACACAGAATTTAAGAGGACTTACTAACGGGTTATTTAGCCTCGACGATGAAACTTTCAGCGAGCAAAAGTGCCTCGAAAATATGATTTCGCGCAAATACCTCTCTGGTATCGGGATGTTTTATATTACCAAGGCGAACTTATACCTTTTTTATGAAGAATATAATAAAGCATATGATGCAATTAAGGAAGCACAGAAATACACAAAATCGTTGGTCAGCAATATTTTCCTGATAAAACTCTGTACAGTTACTTTTTTTACCTGTTGTGCATTATTACCCGATGCTGATCCGGTTCAAAAAATAAAACTTTTGAGAAGCATGAAAGCCAATCTCGGCAAGATGCGAAAATGGGCAAAATTCAATCCTGTGAATTTTGAACATCATAGTCTTTTCATGGAAGCAGAGCTTGAAAGTTACCACAATAATTTTATAAAAGCGGCATCGCTTTTTGAACAGGGAATCGAATTAGCCCGTAAAAACGAATGGCTCGCCGACCAGGCTTATGGAAATGAATTGTTGGCAAAGCAATATTTAAGTAAAAATCTCAAATCAGCAGCTTCAGGATATTTTAGCCAGTCAGTAGCACTTTACACTTCTTTGGGCGCACTAAGTAAAAGGACGTTTCTGGAAGAAAAATATGGTGAAATTATCAAGCTTAAAACCGCAACCGTTAAACCAGTTTCAGGTTCACGGCATACCTCAATAGATACTTCATCGGAAAACCCGTATGACCTTGATGTAGCAAGTATTATTAAAACTTCCCAGGCTATTTCCGGTGAAATTGTGCTGGAGTCGTTGCTGAAAAAAATGATCCGGATCATCATGATGAATGCCGGAGCCGAAAAAGGAGTACTGCTGATTGAAAACGAGAAGTTGCTATCTATACAGGCTTCGTCGGTTGACAACCAGGTACTGACAATGCAAAACATACCTCTCGATCAGAGTTCAGTGCTCCCGCATACCATTATTAATTATGTATCGCATCTTAAAGAATCAGTGGTACTGAGCAATGCATACTCGGAAGGAAAGTTCACCAACGACAGCTATATTCTTGAAAACAAAACGAAATCAGTTTTGTGCAGCCCTGTGATTTTGTTAAGTAAATTATATGGCGTTATCTATCTTGAGAACAATATTTTAACAGGTGCATTTACCGAAGACAGGTTGAAAGTTTTAAATCTTCTTTCGACTCAAATGGCTATTTCCATTCAAAATGCGCTGCTTTACGCAAACCTGGAGCAAAAAGTCGAAGTAAGAACTGCAGAATTGACCAATTCGCTGAATACCCTTAAGGCCACTCAGTCGCAGCTGATACAATCCGAAAAAATGGCTTCGTTAGGTGAGCTCACGGCCGGCATTGCCCACGAAATCCAGAACCCGTTGAACTTCGTTAATAATTTCTCGGAAGTAAATACGGAATTGATTGCCGAAATGGAACAGGAAATGGAAAAAGGCAATTTAGCGGAAGTTAAAGCAATTGCAGACGACATCAGGATGAACGAGCAAAAAATTACCTTTCACGGCAAACGCGCCGATGCTATTGTAAAAGGAATGTTAATGCACAGTCGGAGCAGCAATGGAATAAAGGAGCCAACCAATATCAATTTGCTGACTGACGAATATCTGAGGCTGGCCTATCATGGTCTTAAAGCAAAAGACAAATCGTTTAATGCAACTATGAAAACGGATTTTGATGATACGATTGGCACTATCCTTATTATTTCCCAGGATATCGGCAGGGTTATTCTCAACCTGATCACCAATGCTTTTTTCGCGGTAACTGAGAAAAAGATTGCAACGACAGGATCAGATGACCCGCAGTACGAACCAACCGTTTGGGTAAGCACAAAGTTAACAGGTGATAAAGTTCTGATTTCTGTCCGCGACAACGGGAACGGTGTGCCGCAAAAGGTATTGGATAAAATCTTTCAGCCTTTTTTTACAACCAAACCTACCGGGCAGGGAACAGGCCTCGGGCTTTCGCTGAGTTACGATATTGTTAAAACGCATGACGGGGAACTCACAGTTGAAACCAAAGAAGGGGACGGCGCAAAATTTATTATTACGTTACCGGTTTAAATTAATTCAAAATGAAAATTTTAGTAGTTGACGACGAAAGAGATATTCAACAACTTTTCGAACAGCGTTTCAGGAAAGAGATCAGGGAAAAGCTCTTTGAACTGGTATTTGCCTTTTCAAGTGAAGAAGCGTTGAATTATCTTGAACGGCACGAACATGAAGCAGTTTTAATTCTATCGGATATCAATATGCCCGGAATGACAGGGCTTGAATTGCTTGGAAACATAAAACAAAAATACAGAAACCCGCCGCCTGTTTTCATGATCATGACGGCTTACGGAGATGAACAAAACCACAACGCGGCCCAAAAATTGGGTGCGGACGATTTCCTGACAAAACCAATCGAGTTCGGGCTTTTGAGAGATAAACTAAAATCCTTGCAATAATGTCAAAAATATTAGTCGTTGACGATGAAACCGATCTGGAAGTCCTCATCAAACAAAAATTTCGTCAGAAAATACGCGATTGCCATTACGAATTTGTATTTGCAACAAACGGAAACCTGGCTCTCGATCAGCTAAAAATGCATACTGATATTGAAGTGGTACTGAGCGATATCAATATGCCCGAAATGGATGGATTAACTCTTCTTACTAAAATGGGTGAACTGAATACCTTATCTAAATCCGTTATTATTTCGGCATATGGCGATATGGAAAACATCCGTGTAGCCATGAACAGGGGAGCCTTTGATTTTATAACCAAGCCCGTCAATTTCGAGGATCTGGAAATTACCATCGAAAGGACCATTCAGCATGTGAAGCGGATGCACGAAACCCTGAAGGCAATTAAGGAAAATAATATTCTTCGCATGTATGTGGATGAAACCGTACTCAATTTTATGGACAGCAGGGAGTTTGAATCCTCGTTGCTCGAAAATGAGACAGTTGAGGGTACCGTAGCCTTTATCGATATATGCAGTTTTACTTCCATAAGCGAAAACGAAGCACCCGATAAAGTAGTAAAACTCCTGAATGAATATTTCGATATCATGGCCAAAGAAATTATTCAGCAGAAAGGGATCATTGACAAATTCATCGGCGATGCCATCATGGCTGTATTTAAAGGGCCATATCATCTCGACAGGGCCGTGGAATGCTGTATCGCCATTCGTGATGTTATCAGTAATATGCCCGCATTTGCAGGTGAAACAGGGTTTAAGCCTCACGTATCCATTGGCATCAACAGTGGCGAAATGGTTTCGGGAAATATAGGTTCATCCACGCTTCGCAGGCTTGATTATACTGTAATCGGGGATACCGTTAACGTGGCAGCCAGGCTTCAGTCGGCAGCAAAAATCGGACAGATTCTCATAACCTTTGAAAACTATTTGAAAATAAAAGAATCATTTGTCTGCAATGAAATTGGACCCATTACGCTGAAAAACAAAGAATTGCCAATCGTGGTATTTGAGGTTGTGAAATAGTGTTAGTTAGAATTTGATTTGCTAAACAATCAGATTAAGAGACATCCGATATAATTTCTGAAATATCAACAAATGTTTTAAAATGACTAAAAAGAATAAAGCCGACATCATTAACTGGAAATATGTTTGGAATGTAAAAAACCTTCTCCAGATAATTGTAGGTGCCGGCATGGCTGTATTTGCTATGAAAGGGTTTATGATTCCCAACCAGTTTATGGATGGCGGTGTTACCGGCATTTCCATTTTGCTGCATGAAATTTCGCACATCAACATCAGCATCTTTATCCTGGTTTTTAACCTGCCTTTTATTTATCTCGGTTATAAACGGATAGGTAAAACCTTTGCAGTTCAAACGTCGATTGCTGTTTTGCTGCTGACATTGGGACTGCTTCTTATTAATATTCAGCCAGTTACTACCGATAAACTGCTAATCGCGATTTTTGGTGGAATCCTTATTGGAACCGGAGTAGGGCTGGTGATTCGCAGTGGAGGTGTTATTGATGGTGCCGAGGTTATTGCTGTATTTACAAAACGAAGAACAGGCTTTTCCAACAGCGAAATTATAATGCTTTTCAACACATTCATTTTTGCAGGAGCCGCATTTCATTTCGGGCTCGAAACGGCCATGTATTCGCTTATAACTTATTACGGTGCAACCAGGGCAACGGATTACGTGGTTGATGGCATCGAACAATATACATCCATAAATATCATTTCGGCGCATCACGAAAGTATTAAAAGTTTGCTGGTAAATGAGTTAGGAAAAGGTATTACGGTTTATAAAGGTGAACGGGGTTATCTGCCTGGCAGTTATGATATAAAAACCGATTGCGAAATCATTGTTGCCATTGTTACACGCCTCGAAATAAACCAGATACAGGATGCCATAATTGAAATTGACCCTAAAGCATTTATGTACATGCAAAGCCTGAATGAAGCAACCGGTGGACTTTTAAAATCGAGAGGCCATGCAAAATAGACAAAATATGAAAGATTTTGTGATCGATCTTTTGAAAAATAATCTTTCAGAATTTTATTTTTATCATAACTACGAACATACACTTTATGTGATTGATGCAGCTATGGAAATTGGCCGGTACGAAAAATGTACTGATGAAGAACTGGAACTTATAGCTACAGCAGCTCTATGGCACGATACGGGTTATACCAAAACGTACAAGGATCATGAGGAAGAAAGCTGCAAACTGGCCCGGCACCATTTGCCCGAATATGGGTTTTCACCTGATAATATTGAAAAAGTATGTGGAATGATAATGGCTACAAAAATTCCACAACTGCCAAAAACAAAATCAGAGGAAATACTCGCCGATGCTGATCTGGAGTATATGGGAACAACGACTTTCGAAATTAAAGCCGGCAGTTTGTTCAGGGAGATGAAATGTATAAATCCTGCATTAACAATTGAGAAATGGAACGATGTGCAGATTTCGTTTCTTGAGAAACACCATTATTTTACCCGGTTTTGTATAGAAAAGAGAGAGCCAATAAAAAAGATGCATTTCCTTAAGCTTACGGATAGTGCAGGCTAGCCTGTATTATTCATAAAAATATCTCGCTTACCTGCCTGGTGGCTGAAAGGAGCCCGAAGAATGTTCGGTTGATTTAAAATTGTTGAAAAACCAATAAAATCGTTAAGGAATGTATTCGTGTCGTTAAAGGGTTTCAATTCAAAGTTTTGCGTCTTTGCGCCTTTGCGTGATGAAATATTCATCAAACCAAATTCATAGGTATAAAAGTTATTCAGATTGGTCATGAAAGCTAAATCAATCAAATTAAAATCAAGCAAGCAGAACATCAAACTTAATTATTAACCAACTTAAATCTAACATCATGGGAAATTTACACGAAACATCAGCTCAGGGTCATGATTTGATCAGCAATCTGACTACTATTAAAGTTATCTACGATGCATTTGCCAAGGGCGACTTCCCGGCATTTCTGAATGCCATGGACCCGGCCATGGTTTGGAACGAAGCCGAAAACTTCCCCTATGCTGACCATAATCCGTACATAGGTCCGCAGGCCATTGCCGAAGGCGTTTTTGGCCGCATCGGCGCCGACTGGGAATATTTTACACTTTCAGATCATGAGTTTCATGAAACTACAGGTGATTCCGTCGTTGTTACCGGCAGGTATAATGCGAAGCATAAAATTACCGGAAAAGTTATACACGCCCAGTTTGCCCATTTCTGGTGGGTAAAGAATGGCAAGGCAACCAGGTTCCAGCAGTATACAGATACGTACCAGGCTCAAATGGCTTTGGTTAGTTAAGAATGCGAACCAGGAATTGGATTTTTATTTTCAGGTTGAGTTCTTCAAGGGTTTAAAACCCTTGAAGGGCTTGCCTGAACCTATTGGGGACGCCGAAAACCGCTCCGAGTAGGCTTAATATAAAATCAAATAATCATCCATAGATCAAATTTTCTCAAACAACTGGCTTTGCTGGCAATACTTGCATTTTTAATGTTTACAGCAAATTGTTGCAAACAGGAAACCAAAGAAGTGAAAGAAACAATTGTGCAAACAAATGCCGGAGTATTTTAACCTGCGACCCAAACTGGAAAAAGAGTATGGTTATACCCATGCCGTAAGAATTGGCAACGACCTTAAAATATCCGGAGCTGTAAGTATGGATGACGCAGGGATTATTGTTGCACCCGATAACCTGGAGCAACAGATGAAAAACTGCTACAGCGACCTGGAAAAAATATTACAGCATTACGGCTACACTTTCGACGATGTTGTGGCCGAAAATGTATATACAACCAACATTGCCGAGTTCGAAAAGGTCTCAGGCTTCCGTAAATCAATTTATAAAAAGCAATTTCCAATGGGCACCTGGCTTTCGTTGGCTTACGATATTGTAAAAGCACATGGCGGTGAGCTGAAAGTTGAAACCGTAGAAGGTGAAGGTTCAGTATTTACACTGCTTTTGCCTGCTTAAAGCAAGCTTTAATACTATCATTCATAAGACTTTATTATCTCAATAGTCCGTTATTTTTTTGCCTTGCGCAAAGACGCAATGACGCAAAGAACTGATTTTCTATCATTTGAATACAAACAAACTGTTTTCATAGCTATTTGAGTATCAGTATAATGCAAAAGTTTAACGAAGTATTGTATCTTGAATCTAATTGTAAATCTACAAAATGACAGTTACTGAATCAAGTTCTTCCAAATCAGCGGCAAAGCGAAGAGTTCTTTGTAGGTTAAGAGTGAAAAAGCAAGAAATAAATAATCGGTAAAAAATAGAGGAAACAGCTTCTCAATTCCTAAAAAAATTCGGAAGTTATCACATCCATTTACATTCTGGCAGTTCGATATACTAACCGGAGGTTATTTGGCAAATCCCCACTTCACCATCAGTTCCTGGATAAAAACCACATCTTTCTTTAACTTTTCCTGCTGCTGAACGATAAAAGGTGTTTTGTCGAGTTTACCGATTACAGCTTCCATTTCCATTTTATCAGCATAAAGCATTTGCCGGAAGGGATTTTCATAGTCTTTCTGCCGCGAATTGCGAATTTCGGATAGCAAATGTTTGCGAAAATTTATATACCAGTTCAGCATTTCATTCAGGTTGGATTCATCGAATGACCTGTCCATATTCAATTCCTGCAATGAAGCAATGGCATGGCTCAGCTTCTGACCGGCATAGGCTTTTCCCTGAGCAGCATAAAATTCATGTACCTGCTGCCAACTTATTACTTCATAAGATTCAATCCTGGTCTTTAATTGCCTGAGTTCACCGGAAGGAATAAATTGACCCCCGACGTTTTCAAATTGCTGCCTTTCATTTGTTGTGGCCAGTATTTTTAGTAATTCATCTTTCGAAAGACCCGGATTTCTCCTGTAATGGTCAATTATAAGATCGTACGAATAATATGTAATATAATCGCGGTATGTTTTATATGCATCGGCAGGTTTAAGGATTTTTACAGCACGGCTGCCATTTTCAAACGTATGCTTTTCAATAATGAGTGAAGTCGGCTTGTCCGTTTCCTGCGTGAGATAAGAGATGCCAAAACTCCGGTACTCAGTATCCGAAAAATCCTTGTCTTTGCGGTTAAGTTTGCAGAAATGTTTACCCGCAAGCAATTCAAGCAGCAGGAGCGAATCGAAAATTGAATTCACCGTATCCGGAGCCAGGTAATGCGATTCGAGGAACTGCGTTTTCTCGGTGCGTTTGTCGCGGGTTTCGTATTTCCAGGCGTTACGCTCAAGGGCAAACAGGTTGTACATCATCCAGTATGCTGGCATAATAACCAGTACATTGTTCGTAACATCGTTACTTACCAGCGAAAAAGGAAAGGGAATATCGAGTTCCGATGGATAATCGGCTTTCGATAGTATAGTGAAAGGGGCGAAGCGCGAATTATGTTTCAAACTGGTACACAGTGCAGGCCAGAACCCTCTTCCGGCCAGGATTTCGCCATCAGCGCCGCGGCTGTTGTGGTTCGAACCTATGGTTGCCCCGGCGGCAATATTTGCCTGTCCTTCGATAGTGGCTGCAATAAGGAACGAATTATTGTGATGCTGCTCGTGGGCAGGAAATATCAGTGAATTAAGTACTTCGCAGCACGAAATGGTGGCATTGTCGCCGAGGAATGAATTGATCAGCCGGGCTCCATATTTCAGTTGCGAATTGGATCCAAGCATGAAACGTACAGCTTTCACTCCGTAAAAGATTCTGCAACCCTTGCCTATAATACCGTTTACTAATTCACAGCCTTCGCCGATCTGGGTAATGGATTCGGGTGCCGAATTTATGGTGAGGTTTTTAAGTTTGTTGGCACCTTTCAGATAAGCATCCGAACCGGTCTTAACATCCTTGATAATGCTGCAGTTTTTAATAACTGTTCGGTCGCCGATGGTGCCGTAATAGCCGCGCTGGTTATCGAAATTTTTCTCGGTCATTTCGCGATAGCGGCGCTGCAGATCGCTGTTTTGCCTGTCGCGGCTCCAGAGCCAGGCATCGCCGGTTAGCATCCCGTCGAAGGGAATTACTGCCCGGCCGCCGTTTTCGTTGCAAATCTCCATCCAAACACGCACATCTTCTGTCTCGCCTTCGGTAAGTATCCCGTTTCCGAATTTGGCGTGGCTGGTGGTTGACATTTCGTTCACATTGGTGATAATTACTTCGTTACCAATGATATAGTATGCCATATAGTTTACATTGTCAACAACCACATTATCGCCGAAATCGCAATTAATAATAATGCTGTTGTACAAGCCTACTGGCATACGCAGATCGTTGAATTCAAGGAAAAAGGATTCCAGTTTCCCGATGCGGACCAGCCCGAAAAATTTACAGTTTTTTACCAGTTCAGGGTTAAACTCTTCGGATACCAGAAGGTTATTCCAGTTATCGCTGGTGTTCCTGTTCCTAACGAGTACTTCAATTTCGTGTGCATTCAGTTGCCTGCAACGACCGTTGTCGGGATTTTGGAGGTAGCGGAGGTAATATTCGTTCTTGCCCTGGGGGATATATTCAGCCGGTATAAAGTTGCTGCCCAGCGTATTAAGCGGTTCTTTACGGATGTCGTTCATGCGTATAATTTTGATTTATAAAATTATTGAAATGCGCGGGTTATCGGGTATAGTTTTTAAATTATTTTTAAATTAGTTTGTAAGTTAAAGAAAATGAGGAGGGTAGGAGAAGTCAGGAAAAAGTAGGCGTGAATGCAAGGAAGCTATAGTCTGATTATGCGAAAGTTTTCCCTTTAGCACAATCTACCCCCTCTCTTTCCTTCAAAGAGAGGGGGCAGGGGGTGAGTTTTTTGAACAAAACCGACAAATCTCCTGACTTCGACAATGCGTCACCCTAAATGAGTATGAACCTTGCATCTATTTATATATCAATAGATTTATAAATTGATGCGCCACTCAAATTGATAAATTTATTATTTTAAACATCTGACAATTAGCTGATTACATAAATATAAATAATTAACTGTCGAAGTCAGGAAAAAGTAGGCGTGAATGCAAGGAAGCTATAATCTGATTATGTGAAAGTTTTCCCTTTAGCACAATCTACCCCTCTTTTTCCTTCAAAGAGAGGGGGCAGGGGGTGAGTTTTTTGAACAAAACCGACAAATCTAATCTCCGGCTTTCAACTTATTTTAATAGATTAAGCTATATAATTTCTTGCCAGCCTCAATGCTTCATCCAGTCCCTCAGGATTTTTACCTCCTGCTGTGGCAAAACCCGGTTGTCCGCCACCGCCACCTTGAATATGTTTGGCTAATTCGCGAACTATGTTTCCGGCATTCAACCCTTTGGATGCGATTAATTCGTCGGAAACTAAAATACTCAAAGTAGCTTTTCCATCATTCTCGGAGCCGAGAACAAGAAACAGGTTTTTAACCTCAGCCCGCATTCCGAAAGCTATGTCTTTGGCAGCAGAAGCATCTGCAATTATGCGGGTAGATAGGAAATTGATATCATTAACCTGCTCAACTTTGGTGATAAGTTCGTCTTTCAGTTTCAACGCTTTCTCGTGGTTGAATGCCTCCACCAGCTTACGCATTTCAGCATTCTGATCCATTAGCTGCTGAACGGCTTTCAGTGGCTCGGTCGGACTTTTAACCAGTTGTTTCAGGCTGGCTACCATGGCTTCCTGCTCATAAACATATTCCTCGGCTTTGGCAGCGGAAATGGCTTCAATACGGCGAATTCCGGATGCAATAGCTCCTTCGCTTACTATCTTAACTATACCGATTTGTCCGGTTGAAGTTACATGTGTTCCGCCACAAAGTTCAACTGAATCACTGTAACGTATCACGCGGACTTCATCTCCGTATTTTTCACCAAAAAAAGCCAGCGCACCCATTTTTACGGCTTCATCCATTCCAACAGCGCGATGTTCGTCGAGTTGAGCATTTTCGCGTACCAGTTTGTTTGTCATTTTTTCAATAGCGAGCAATTCTTCATCAGTAACTTTCTGGAAATGGGAGAAGTCGAAACGAAGGTAATCAGGACCAACAAATGAGCCTTTTTGCTCAACATGTGTTCCAAGCACCTTACGAAGTGAATAATGCAGAAGATGGGTAGCCGAATGATTATTGGCTGTGGCTGTCCTGCGTTCCATATCTACCACAGCACGGAAGCCGGTTTCAGGATTATCGGGTAAATTCTCAACTATATGTACAATGAGGTTGTTTTCCTTCCGGGTATCGGTAATCCTGAGGATTTCGTTGGCCGAAACCAGTGTTCCTGTATCCCCGGTTTGTCCGCCGCTTTCGGCATAAAACGGGGTGCGGTCGAAAACAAGTTGATAAACATCTTTTCCTTTAGCTGTAATTTTGCGATAACGGGTAATTTTCACATCGGCTTCGGTAGCGTCATAGGCCATAAATTCAGTGCTTTCGGAAGCAAGTAGTTCGTGCCAGTCGTCGGTC
>JBBQUX010000042.1:0-25571 GCA_038212135.1 Bacteroidales bacterium
CATCCTTTGCAACTCCAAAAAGCGAAAATCTTTATAAATACTGGGGCGACAGGATTACAGGCCAGCTAAAGAAAAATCTTAAAGATTCAGGCAGTAATGTACTCATTAACCTGGCTTCGCAGGAATATTTTTCAGCCATAAACACAAAAAAATTAAATACCCGGATTATTACTCCAGCCTTTAAGGATAAAAGTAATGGTTCGTACGCTATGATTTCATTCTTTGCAAAAAAAGCCCGTGGAATGATGAGCCGGTTTATAATTCAGAATTCAATTACCGATTATGAAATGCTGGTAGGATTTGACGAAGGGGGATACCATTTCAACCACGGGCTTTCAAAAGGCGACAACTGGGTGTTCACCCGGGGATAACTCATGATTGTTAATAACTATTTTTATTATGTATGATTCCGGCAAAAGGTTTCTAAAGAGTTTCTCAAATGCCGCCAATGGTATAGTATATCTTTTTAAAAGCCAGCCAAATGCCCGCATCGAGTTGGAAATCACTATTTTTGTAATTATTGCAGGATTTATATTAAGGATCAGCAATTCCGAGTGGCTGATTATTTTATTGTGTATCGCGCTGGTATTAGGATTGGAAGGGATTAACACAGCCATCGAGATATTTACGGATAAGGTTCATCCCAACTTTGATCCGGAAATTGGAAGAGTTAAAGATGTGGCTGCCGGAGCTGCACTGATTGTTTCAATTGTTGCAGCCATCATTGGTTTTATTATTTTTGTCCCAAAGTTTATAATTTTATTTACAAACCACTAAATACAAAGAGCACAGGATTTGAGTTTAATGGCAATTAGATCTACACAAAAGGAATCCTGATTTCATATCCCTGACCCTCAATCCCCAAATCCTAACCCCTTTATGATACTTATCGCCGACGGAGGCTCAACCAAAACAGACTGGCGCCTTATTAAAGAAGGAAGAGAATACAAACAGATTCAGACTTCAGGATTCAATCCATACCTGGTAGGCAGCGATGAAATTGAAGAAATACTTTGGAAGGAACTCCAGCCGTATATTGACAACAATGCAGTTAGTGCAGTATATTACTATGGTGCCGGTTGCTCAACTCCGGTCAAGATTATGATTGTAGAAACTGCATTTGAGAAGATTTTCATCAATGCAAGATTATATATAAGTCATGATTTGCTGGCTGCTTCTCATGCTTTGTGTGGCGATAAGGAAGGAATTGCTGCAATACTCGGAACCGGCTCTAATTCATGCTATTACGACGGGAAAGACATACAAGATGGTATTTTTTCATTAGGTTATTTCTTTGGTGATGAAGGAAGCGGGGCATACCTTGGCAAACAACTTATAACTGCATTCTTACATAAGGAATTACCCGAAGAAATTGCAATCAAACTTCGGGAAGCCTACCCAATGAGTCTGGAGAATATCCTCGACGCAGTTTACACCAAGCCGGCACCCAGCCGTTTCCTGGCCTCATTCAGCAACTTCATCAACGAAAACCGCGACCATCCTTTCATTTACAAATTGATAGCTGACGCTTTCAGGGCATTCTACAAATACCAGATTTGCTGTTACACCAAACATAAGGATGTACCGGTTCATTTTGTAGGATCGGTTGCTTACCATTACCAGGATATTATAAGCTTGATTGGCCGGGAGTTTGGGGTAAAAACCGGAAAATTCATTAAGGCACCTATTGATGGATTGGTTGAATATCATCATGAAAACCAGTAAATCAAAGAAATTCACTATTCTCTGATCACTATTCACTGCCATTCCAAGCGTAACTATGGAACACTATTCACTATTCACTGCTATTCCATGCAAAGCGAAGGAACACTATTCATTATTCATTATTCATTATTCACTACTTCTTCCCTTCCTCAAACTTCAATGCTCCCGAGTTAATACAATACCGCAAACCTGTTGGCTGCGGCCCGTCATTAAATACATGCCCCAGGTGCCCGCCACATTTTGCACACATTACTTCAGTGCGAACCATACCATGAGTATAATCCTTCTTTTCAATAATATTTTTATTTGTCGAAGGTTCGTAAAAAGCCGGCCACCCACATCCTGAATTATATTTGGATTTAGATTTGAAAAGCTCGGTTCCACATGCAGCGCAGAAATAAGTTCCTTCTTCAAATAAATGATCGTACTCGCCGGTAAATGGTCTTTCTGTGCCTTTTTCGCGTAAAATTCCGAACTGTACCGGACTTAATTGTTTACGCCATTCTTCATTACTCTTTTTGATCTCAAATGTATCCATAGTAACAGTAGCTTTCTTATTATTATTTTGATTACCTGTTTGTTGTGCACATGCCGGAAACATTAGGCTTACAAGTGCAACAACACATATTTTTCTCAGATTTATCAGCATTTATTCCAATTATAAAATTGTTTTTTTATTGACTAAAAACATTTCATAGGCAAACAAAGTTTAATTTAGAGTTCATAAAAATCCTTAATTCTATATAAAAATCATTTATGGACATTTTTCTTGTCATAACCGGAATCATTTTTTTGTTGGCCGGGATCGCCGGTTGCATTGTACCTTTTTTACCAGGTCCTCCCCTTGCTTATGGAAGCCTTATACTACTGCAACTTTCATCATACCAGCCATTTTCCGGGAAATTCCTGGTGATATGGGCAATAGTAACAGCAGCGGTTGTAATTGCCGATTACTATATCCCTATATGGGGAACAAAAAAAACTGGCGGAACCAAAGGCGGAGTTTGGGGGGCAACCATAGGCTTGATTATCGGAATGTTCTTTTTCCCTCCGCTGGGATTAATAGTTGGACCGTTTATAGGGGCTTTCGCAGGAGAAATCATCAATAACCAGAACCGCAATAAGGCTTTTCGCTCAGCATTAGGGTCATTCATTGGTTTTGTTGCCGGCACGCTTATGAAACTCGGAATCAGTATAGTAATGGGATATTATTTTGTCGCCGCTCTCTGGTAGAAAGTAAACAGGTTCTTTTGCAAAAATCTCTTCGGGATAACCAATTCCTGTCAAAGTAAGTCCTTTGGCCGGTACCGAATAACCTGCTGAACACCGGTTGCGACTATCAATTATTTCCTGAAAATTATCCGGAGAAATTTTTCCTCTTCCAACATCCAGTAGCGTCCCGACAATTGCCCTGACCATATTCCGTAAAAAGCGATCAGCACGTATGGTAAATTTTAAAAAATGGCTATCATCATCCCATCGGGCATCTTCTATATGGCACAAAAAATTATTTACATCTGTATGCACTTTGCTGAAACTTTCGAAATCGTGCCTGCCAGGCAATTTCAAAGCAGATGCATTCATTGCAACCCTGTCAAGATCTCCATGTACCAAATATGCCTTTTGAAAACTGAAAGGATCTTTCTTCCTGATAATCAGGTACTCATATTCGCGCCATGTGGCACTGAACCGGGCATGAGCCCCGGGGACAACCGGACTGATCTCCAAAACTGAAATATCGTTGGGAAGAAACCTGTTAAGCCTGAAGGTAAGCTGTAAAAGTGCTTCATCTGCTAAGGTTTCCCCGGAATCGAAATGTGCAAAAAAAGTACGCGCATGTACGCCGGCATCTGTTCTTCCGCAGCCGGTTACCCCTCCATGAATTCCGGCAATTGAAGTCAAACCCTTTTCAATCCATAGCTGCACACTTACAGCATTGGGTTGTTTCTGCCAGCCACAATAAGCTGATCCGTTATAAGATAATTGTATAAAATACCTGTATGACATTGTTCCTCCTGTATGCAAAAATAGCTTTTTCGATCAAAATACATTATATTTTAATATTTAATTATTATCCTATAACGTGAATATCAATTCTTTATAAATCCTTTTTAGAAGAGTTATAAATTGAGCTTAATTTTCAAAAATACGCACCTAAAGTGCTGCCAATTCTAATAAGATATATATCTTTACACCCTCAATTGTGAATCAATTAACAATGTATATCAATACTAATCAACTAATTACAAACAAACTAAATTAAAATGTCAAACACAGAAGTACTAATTCATGAACTGGTAGAAAAGCATGGCAGAAACCGCAATGCGCTGATGCCGGTATTGCAGGGAATAGTGGCCCGCGAAAAATTTCTTTCTGAGGATTCAATGATAGCCGTTGCCCGCGAACTGGATCTTTCAGCTGCTGATGTGTATGGTACAGCTTCATTTTACACTTTCCTCGACACAAAACCAAGAGGCAAAAATATCATCAGGGTGTGTAAAACCATTTCGTGCCATATGCAGGGAAAAGATGCGATTATTAAAGCCATTGAGGATCACTTACTGGTAAAAACCGGTGAAACCACTCATGACAATAAATTTACATTGTTAACGGCCAACTGCCTCGGCTGGTGCCATAAAGGACCGGTAATGCTTGTAAACGATGAAGTATTCCCTTCGGTTACTCCTGAAAAAGCAATAGAAATTATCGAAGAATTCTCAAAGAAAAACAATTAATCCGTAAGGCTGAAACCCCTGATACCATGGAACAGAAACAATTAAAGAAAATAGATATAATTTTTGGCTGGGACGACAAATTCACTCCCATACAAGTTGTAGAAAAAACCATAAAAAAAACACCTGAAAGTATTATCCTTGATATGATTGATTCAGGGCTGAAAGGACGTGGCGGCGCGGGTTTCCCAACCGGGCTCAAATGGAAATTCTGCCGTAATGAAGAAGCAGATATTAAATATGTGATCTGCAATGCCGATGAAGGTGAACCCGGTACATTTAAGGATCGTGAAATTCTCGACCGTGTTCCGGAAAAGATTTTTGCAGGTATGACTATCTGCGGTTATGTAATTGGTGCGCGTGAAGGATATATTTATATCAGGGGCGAATATAATTTCATGCTGAAAAATATTCAGGAGAAAATTGATATTTTCAACAAACAATTACAGGGACTGAAGGTTGATTTTCAAATTTTCCTCCGTTCAGGAAGCGGTGCCTATGTTTGTGGCGAAGAATCTGCCCTTTTCGAGTCGATGGAAGGCAAACGCGGTGAACCCCGTAACAAGCCACCGTATCCTACCGTTGCAGGATTCAACAACAAACCTACCGTAATCAATAATGTTGAAACCCTTGTTTATACCTCCGAAATCTGCCGAATGGGCCCGGAGCAATTCAAAGCACTTGGAACACAGGACTCCAGAGGTTCAAAAGTTTTCTCCGTTTCGGGCGATACCCCGATAGCCGGTATTTATGAACTGGAATTAGGAATGCCATTAAGAGACTTCGTTGATGAATTCGGAGATGGCGATACCAAAGCCATACAGGTAGGAGGAGCATCAGGACATTGTGTTCCCCGAAAAAAGTTCAACGACACAATTATCGGATTCGAAGGTATTCCTACAGGAGGTTCAATGATGATTTTTAATTCGAGCCGTTCGATGTACAATGTTCTTCACGATTATCTCGAGTTCTTTACTGAAGAATCATGCGGACAATGCACTCCCTGCCGTATCGGCTGCCAGCAGTTGCTCAAAGGCATCGAAGCTGTGAAAAAAGGGGAACGCCCGCCAACCTATCTCGACGACTTGAAAAGGCTCACTGCAACAATGAAAATTGCTGCCAAATGCGGTCTTGGACAATCAGTTGCCAATCCTTTCACGTCTATCGTCGATAATTTCCGCGAAGAGATCATTTACTAATCAAGCTCTATTAAAACAATAAAATAAGAGAAAAACACCATGAGCAAATATATGGTTAACCTGAAAATAAATAATACCCCCATACAGGTTGAGGAGGGCACCACCATACTGGATGCTGCCAAACGCCTGAATTTCCGCATACCAACCCTTTGTAACCACCCCGACCTAAGCGTAGCTGGCAATTGCCGTGTATGTGTTGTCGAAGTTAAAGGAGCCCGTTTGCTGGCTGCTTCCTGCGCCACACCGGTATCGGAAGGCATGGAAGTTAATACAAACAGCGAAAAAGTTCGTATAGCTCGTAAACATGTATTAGAATTATTGCTGTCGGAGCATAATGCCGATTGTACCAAATGTTTTAAAAACGGTCACTGCGAACTCCAGGAACTGGCATCCGAATACCGTTATGGCGATCATATTTTCATTGACCTTGTTAAAACAAAAGATAAAGTCCTTGATATTTCTTCACCTTCCATCACAAAAGATGCAAGCAAATGCATACGCTGTCAGCGCTGTGTGCGCACCTGTACCGAGCTTCAATCGGTTAGCGCATTGGCTGTCGTTAACAAAGGTGATCATCAAACCATCTCAACTTTCCTGGGAAAACCGATGAACGATGTAGTGTGTACAAACTGCGGACAGTGTATCAACCGTTGCCCGACTGGAGCACTTTACGAACGCAACTACATTGAAGATGTTTGGCATGCCATTTACGATCCTAATAAATTTGTTGTTGTCGAAACAGCTCCAGCAACCCGGGTTGCATTGGGCGAAGACCTCGGAATTGAAACCGGACAAAGGGTTACAGGAAAAATGGTAGCAGCCTTGCGTCGGATGGGATTCAATAAAGTGCTTGACACTGACTTCACCGCCGACCTTACCATCATGGAAGAAGGCACTGAACTGCTAACCCGTTTAAAGAAGGCACTTGTCGATAAAGACGAAACCGTCAGGCTGCCGATGATGACTTCATGTTCACCAGGCTGGGTAAAATTTCAGGAGCATATGTACCCTGATATGATCGAAAATCTGTCAACCTGCAAATCGCCACAGCAAATGTTTGGTGCGCTTGCAAAAACATATTATGCCGATAAAATAAATATCAAAGCAGAGAACATGGTTGTGGTATCCATCATGCCCTGTACAGCTAAGAAATTTGAATGCAACCGATCCGAAATGCGCGACTCGGGTTTCAAAGATGTTGATTTCGTACTCACCACACGCGAGCTAGCCATGATGATAAAGCAGGCTGGTATTGAATTCGATAAACTTGAAGATGAAAATTATGACAGTATCCTCGGAGAATCATCCGGTGCAGCTGTAATTTTCGGAACTACCGGTGGAGTAATGGAAGCTGCACTTCGTACTGCTTACGAAATTGTAACCGGAAATGAAGTTCCGTTTACAAACCTCAATATCCAGCCCGTCAGGGGAATGGAAGGTGTTAAAGAAGCTAGTATTAAGATCAAAAACACCAAGCCTGAATGGAATTTCCTCGAAGGTGTTGAATTGAAAGTCGCTGTTGCACATGGACTTGCCAATGCCAAACAATTAATGGATGCAGTAAAATCGGGATCAGCCACATATCATTTCATCGAAGTAATGGGATGCCCCGGTGGATGTATTGGCGGTGGTGGTCAACCCATCCCGACATCAGCTGAAATACGCAAACGCAGGGCCGAAGCAATTTATGCCGAAGATATGGGCAAAACCATACGTAAATCGCACGAAAACCCTGAAGTGGTTGAAGTGTACAAAGAGTATCTCACGCACCCGCTGGGACACAAATCGCACGAGCTTTTACACACCCATTACAAAGTTCGTAAACGTTACTAATTATTAAACAATCGACTAAAAGGCCGCCCTGTTACGGGGCGGCTTTTGCATTTTTATAACCTCACCCGCTGGCACATAATTTCTTCAAAACTAGTGTACTATTTGCATTCTTTACAAGGTAAACTAGATTAAAAATGATGGTAATTGTCTGTTATTTAGACTTATTATAAATTTACTGTTATTTTAATAACAATGTGAATATAATAACAATCACCTTGTTTATTACTTAAAATACTTCTAATTTTGCCGCTTGTAACAACGAATTTACAAAACACCTCAACTCGCTTATTCGTAATGTGTTAACAAAAAGAATAACGCTGAAACTATTAAAATGAAACTAAAAGAAGTTGCAGACATACTCAAAGCAGAAGTGATTTGCGGACATAGCAAACTCGAAAGAGAGGTTCATGCTGTATTTGCTTCGGACCTTATGAGTGACGTGCTAACTATTGACAGTGAAAAACTCCTACTCCTTACCGGACTTGTAAATATTCAGACAATTCGTACTTCCGAGATGTCGGATATCAAGAACATTGTTCTTGTACGCAACAAGAAAGCCAGCCCTGATATGATTGCTTTGGCCGAAGAGAACAGAATTGTTATCATGCAGTGTAGTTATTCGATGTACAAGGCATGTGGCTTATTGTTTCAGAACGGTTTGAACCCTGTCTACTAATCCAAAGGCACAATGCGATTCGAGTACGACATAGAAGCAGGAAATTTCACTAAAGCAGGCGATGCTTCAAGTAATTTTAAGAAAATCCTGAAACAATTGAATGTCGATCCACAGATTATTAAAAGGATAGTAGTATCGCTGTACGAAGGGGAAGTAAATATTGTAGCTCATGCCAACGGCGGAAAAGTTATATGTGAAGTTGACACACACCGTGTACAGATTCAACTGATTGATGTTGGTCCCGGCATCCCTGATATTGCAAAAGCAATGCAGGCCGGATATTCAACAGCATCGGCAAAAGTAAGGGAGATGGGATTCGGAGCAGGAATGGGATTACAAAACATAAAAAATAATGCTGACACATTTAACATTCAAAGTAAAGTTGGTGTCGGCACAAAACTTGAAATCATTGTAAACCTGCCAAAAGCCGGATAAATGGAAAGCAAACATTTTCATCATGCATTAAAAATAAGCGACGAACTTTGTATCGGTTGTTCGCACTGCATGAATGTATGCCCTACCGAAGCCATCAGAGTACGGAATGGGAAAGCCATTTTATACGAAAACCGTTGTGTCGATTGCGGTGAATGTTTTAAGGCATGTCCTGTTAGTGCCATATTTATTGATCAGGACGACTATAAGAGGATACAGGCATACAAATACCGGATAGCGTTGGTTCCCGCTGTTTTTTTCGGACAATTCCCGGAGGAAATTTCACACAATCAGATTTATACTGCCATCCTTGCAAATGGGTTCACCCATATTTACGAAGTAGAAACAAGTGTTGATTTACTTGCTCATGAATTAATAGCATACGCAAAAGCTCATCCCGAAAAGAAACCGCTTATATCGTCATTCTGCCCTGCAGTTATCAGGCTGGTTCAGGTTAAATTTCCGGCTCTGACTGAGAACATTATGTTACTAAAGCCGCCATTGGATATTACTGCATTATACTGCCGGAAGGAACTTACCGACCAAGGAATAAACCCAGCCGAAATAGGAGTTTTTTATATCACACCTTGTGCCGCAAAAATCGCAGCTATCAAAAGCCCGGTAGGTGAGGATTATTCGATGATTACCGGCGTAATCAATATGGACACGCTCTATAATAAAGTTTACAAACATATCAGGAACGACCGGTCTGCTCATCCGGTAATTATTCCCAAAAAACCTCTTTCAAAAACGGCCTGGCAATGGACTCTCACACATGGAGAAGCTTCGCATATCCCTGGACGCAGCCTTGCAATAGATGAGATACACAATGTGATCGAGTTTCTTGAAAAAATTGAAAATGATGAAATCGGGGATATTGATTTTCTTGAACTTCGTGCTTGTGACGAAAGTTGTGCCGGGGGCGTGCTCCTTTCGGCGAACCGTTTCCTGGTTGCTGAAAGGTTAAGATCTTATTCCCCTGTTACAAATGATGAAATTTCAGAGAAAGGCAGCATTCTGGCATACACCGAATACCTTCAGCGAAGAATTAACATCCAGGCGATTCATCCGCGTAGTATGATGAAACTGGATGAAAATATGGAAGAAGCCATGCGTAAGATGGACAAATCGAGCCAGATGCTGCAATGCCTTCCACTTACCGATTGCGGTGCATGTGGATCACCAAATTGCCAGGCTTTCGCCAATGATATTGCCCTTGGAGATGCTGACATAAGGCAATGTATCTTTATCCAGAAAAACCGGGAACAAACCGGTGAACTCACCCCCGACGAATCGCTCGAGATGCTGAAAAGCATCTGGGGCAACCATAAGTTTTTCTCAAATCGAAAATAATAAAAACCTAACATGCAGGTAAAAGATATAATAACAACACTTGAATTAAAGGTATTCGGCGGAAGCCTGGGTCTCGATCGCGAAGTAACAGGTGGTTACACCTCTGATTTACTAAGCGATGTGATGGGTCATGCCGAAAACGGGAAAATCTGGATCACCCTACAGACCCATAAAAATGTAATTGCAATTGCCTCACTAAAAGAACTGGCCGCAGTAATCCTGATTAAAGGAAATGACCCCGATACGGATATGCTTGCACAAGCTATAGAAGAAGGAATCCCGGTTCTTGGATCCAATGAAGAAGCCTTTGAAATGACAGGGAAACTGTATAATTTATTAACACACTGAAAATGAATAAATACAGGGCTGATCTTCATATTCATACGGTATTGTCACCATGTGGCAGCCTGGATATGAGCCCTGTGAAAATAATTGAGAAAGCCCGCGAAAAAGGCCTCGATATTATTGGAATAACAGATCATAACTCTACAAGGCACTGTAAACTAATCAGTAAACTGGCCGAAGTCGCAGGAATATTTGTCCTGATGGGAGCCGAAGTTACCACCCGCGAAGAAGTTCATTGCCTTTCGTTCTTTGAAAATGATGATCAATTGTCAGAATTCCAAACCTACCTGGAATTGCACCTCCCTCCTATCCCAAACAATACCGGTAAATTCGGTTACCAGGTTGTTGTGGATGAAGATGAACAGATAATCGATGAAATTGAGTTCCTGCTTATCTCAGCACTCGATCAGTCCATTGACCAGGTTGAACAGAAAGTTCATTTGCTCGGCGGAATTTTCATACCGGCGCATATCGACAGACCAAGTTACAGCATTACAAGCCAACTGGGATTTATCCCTGCGGATTTACTGATTGATGGAATTGAAATTTCGGCCAACTGCAAAACCGAATTTATTCTGCCTTTCATTGGAAAACGAAAGGATTTAGCGATAATACGAAGTTCGGATGCCCATTATGAAGATCAGATTGGTAAAGTATTTACTACCTTTGAAATGGAACACCGCAGCTTTACTGAAATAAGATTTGCATTGCACGGTTTACAGGGTAGAAAAGTTAGTATATCATGAAAGATTTAGCACTTCATATACTTGATATACTTCAAAACTCAGTAACGGCAGGTGCTACACTGATTAAACTGGAGATCGGTGAAATTCCCAAACAGGATATTTATTCTGTAAAGTTCATTGATAACGGAAAAGGGATGGTTAAAAGCATGATTCACCAGGTAACTGACCCGTTTTTCACAACGCGCACTACACGTAAAGTAGGGCTTGGATTACCTTTACTGAAACAAAATGCCGAACGAACTGGAGGAAACCTGAGGATACTTTCAACTCCCGGAAACGGCACTGAAGTTGAAGCTTGTTTTGTCTTTAACCATATTGACAGGCTTCCAACGGGCGACATTGCAGGTACACTGGCACTAACCGTTTCCTCGTATCCTGCGGTTGACTTCATCTATACACATACTACGCCCGACGGCACATTTATATTCGATACCAAAGAAATCAAAGAAACCCTTGAGGATGTTCCGATAAACAACCCACAGGTAATCAATTTCATGAAAGACCTGATCCGCGAAAACCTCGAAGCAATAAAAGCATCATAATCTAAACTGTAAAGAAATTTACTAATTTTTGTAAAAACAAAATCAAATGACCAAGATCACATCATTAGCTGATTTAAGGAAAATTAAATCCGACGTGGAGGCGAAAATGAGTCTTCGCGAGCGGAGCGAAAACCCTGAAAGTATGGTTCAGATCAAAGTTGCAATGGCAACATGCGGTATCGCATCAGGTGCCAAAATTGTAATGGACTTCATGATCAACGAACTTGACAAACGAAACATCCCTGCCGTGGTTACACAAACCGGCTGCATGGGGTATTGTTATGCCGAACCAACGATTGAAGTGACACGTCCGGGACACGGCCCAATCGTCTTTGGGTATGTTGATTCGAAAAAAGCGGATCAGATCATCGAAAAATACATCAAAAACGGTGAACTTCTCGAAGGCATAATCCCTGTTAACTATGAAAATATTGAAGGCAAGTAATATAACCAGGAGGAAAATACTATGACACAATACAAAATGCACCTGCTGGTGTGCGGAGGAACCGGCTGCAGGGCTTCGGAAAGCGAGCTTCTGTTTCATAACCTCAAGAAAGAAATTCTTGATAAAAGCCTTGATAATGAAGTACAGGTAATTACAACCGGATGCTTCGGGTTCTGCGAAAAGGGGCCAATCGTTAAAGTAATGCCCGACAATACGTTTTACACTCAGGTAAAACCTGATGATGCGATCGAAATTATTGATGAGCATGTGATCAAGGGACGGCGGGTTACCCGTTTACTATACGTTAATCCTGAAACGGAAAAACATGTTTCTGATTCAAAACACATGGGTTTCTATCGTAAACAATTGCGCATAGCTCTTCGTAACTGCGGTTTTATTGATCCCGAAAATATTGAAGAATTCATCTCGCGCGACGGGTATGCCGCTTTGGCAAAATGTCTCACTGAAATGACACCTGCCCAGGTGATTGAAGAAATAAAAAAAAGCGGTCTGCGCGGACGCGGAGGCGGCGGTTTCCCAACCGGACTCAAATGGGAAATTACCAGCAAAAGCCAGGCAGATCAGAAATATGTAGTTTGCAATGCCGACGAAGGTGACCCCGGTGCTTTTATGGACCGCTCCATCCTCGAAGGCGATCCGCATTCGGTAATTGAAGCAATGGCTATCTGTGGTTACTGCATTGGTGCTGATAAAGGGGTGGTTTATATCCGCGCTGAATACCCACTGGCAGTTGAAAGGCTGAAAATAGCCATGAGACAGGCTTCAGAATTCGGATTGTTAGGAAAAGATATTTTCGGAACCGGGTTTAATTTCGAAATTGATATCCGTTACGGCGCCGGAGCTTTTGTTTGTGGCGAAGAAACAGCACTTATCCATTCGATGGAAGGCTTACGTGGCGAACCAACTATTAAACCACCGTTCCCCAGCGTTTCGGGATACCTCGCAAAACCAACCAATGTTAACAACGTTGAAACTTTTGCCAATGTTCCTGTAATTATCAACAAAGGAGCTGAGTGGTTTTCTTCAATCGGAAGTGAAAAATCAAAAGGAACCAAAGTTTTTGCTCTTGCCGGAAAAATCAATAACGTAGGTCTTATCGAAGTTCCAATGGGAACAACTTTACGTGACATTATTTTCGAAATAGGCGGAGGAATAAAGGATGGTAAGAAATTCAAAGCCGTTCAAACCGGTGGACCTTCAGGCGGATGTCTGACCGAAAAACATCTTGATATAGCCATTGATTTTGATTCGCTTACAGCAGCCGGCTCCATGATGGGTTCAGGTGGTATGATCGTATTGGATGAAGATGACTGTATGGTTTCTATCGCTAAGTTTTATCTTGACTTCACCGTTGAGGAATCATGCGGAAAATGTTCGCCCTGCCGCATCGGCAATAAACGCCTGAACGAAATGCTCGAAAAAATCTGCGAAGGCAAAGGCACAATGAAAGATCTTGATTTGCTGCGAAACCTGAGCCACGTGATTAAAGATACTTCATTATGTGGATTGGGACAAACATCTCCAAATCCGGTACTTTCGACCATGGATAATTTCATGGATGAATACTTAGCCCATGTCGTTGATCACAAATGTCCGAGTGGACAGTGTAAAGCACTTCTTCAATATGTAATTGAAGCCGAAAACTGCGTTGGTTGCACAGCCTGCGCCCGAAACTGCCCGGTGAATGCTATCTCCGGTGAACGAAAAGGGGTGCATGTTATAGACCAGGCAACCTGTATCAAATGCGGTGCCTGCCTGGAGAAATGTAAGTTCAACGCTGTGTTTATCAAGTAAGAAAGGGGAATAAACCATGGAAATGATCAATATAAAAATAGACAATAAAGATTTAAAAGTAGCTCAGGGTACTACCATTCTTGATGCTGCAAAATCAATCGGAATCAAAATCCCGACACTTTGTTACCTGCATCTTCACGATTTCGACATCACAAATAAACCGGCAGGCTGCCGTGTTTGCGTGGTTGAAGTGAAAGGTCGCCGGAACCTTGCTCCTGCCTGTGCAACGGATTGCTTCGAAGGCATGGAAGTGAGCACACACAATATCCGTGTACTCAACAGCCGCAAAACCGTATTGGAACTAATCCTGAGCGATCACCCAACCGATTGCCTTGTTTGCCCGAAAAGCGGAAGCTGCGAACTACAAACCCTGGCTCAGGATATGGGAATCAGGCAAATTGAATACCAGGGCGAACAATCACATTATAAGGAAGATACATCACCAGCAATTATCCGTGATGTGGATAAATGTATTATGTGCCGCCGTTGCGAAATGATGTGCAATGATGTACAGACAGTTGGTGTGCTTTCGGCTGTAAACAGAGGATTTATGTCGGTTGTGGCTCCTGCTTTCGAAATGAACCTCGACCATAGCGTTTGTACCTATTGCGGACAATGTGTAGCTGTTTGCCCAACTGGAGCACTTACTGAAGTAGATCATACCAACCAGGTGATACGCGCATTGGCAGATCCGTCAAAAACAGTTATTGTACAAACGGCACCAGCAGTAAGGGTGGCTTTAGGCGAAGAATTCGGAATGGAGCCAGGAACTTCAGTAACAGGAAAAATGGTGACTGCATTAAAAAATCTTGGTTTTGATTATGTATTTGATACTGATTTTGCTGCCGACCTTACCATCATGGAAGAAGGAACGGAATTACTTGATCGTATAACGCGCCACCTGAAAGGTGACAAAACTGTAAAACTTCCAATACTCACTTCTTGCTGTCCTGGTTGGGTAAATTTCTTCGAACACCAGTTCCCTGAAATGAATGATATTCCTTCCACGGCACGTTCGCCGCAGCAGATGTTTGGCGCCATTGCTAAAACGTATTTCGCTGAAAAACTTGGCATTAAACGCGAAAACCTGGTTGTGGTTTCCATTATGCCTTGCCTGGCAAAGAAATACGAATGCCAGCGCGAAGAGTTTTCGACCAACGGAAACCCTGATGTGGATTATGCGGTTTCGACGCGTGAACTGGCTCACCTGATTAAGCAGGCAAATATCAACTTCAACATTTTGCCGGATCAGGATTTCGATCGCCCGATGGGTGAATCGACAGGTGCCGCAGTCATTTTCGGTACTACAGGTGGAGTTATCGAAGCGGCTGCCCGTACAGCCTATGAGATTTTCACAGGTAAAACTCTCGAAAAAGTTGACTTCAAACAACTTCGTGGTATGGAATGGATACGCGAAGCAACAGTTGATTTTGACGGAACACCAATCCGTATTGGTATCGCACATGGTTTAGGTAACGCTCGTAAACTTCTTCAGGACATAAAAGACGGGAAATCGCAATATCATGCAATAGAAATTATGGCTTGCCCGGGTGGATGTATCGGAGGTGGCGGCCAACCTCTTCACCATGGTGATACCAGCATCCTGATGGCACGCCAGAAAGCAATCTATAGCGAAGATTCAGGTAAAGCAATACGTAAATCGCACGAAAACCCTTATATCCAGTCACTTTATGCTGAATTTCTTGGCAAGCCGATGAGCGAAAAAGCCCACCATTTGCTCCACACTCATTATTTCGACAAGAGCAAACCAGCAGAAATAGCAGAATAGTAATGGATTATCAGGTAAATAACTTAAAGAAAAATCGTTATGGCAAATATAAAAATAAGTGAACAGAAGGTTTTACAGATCGAAACCATCTGCAAGGATTTCAACCACGAGAAAGGAGAACTCATCAATGTGCTTCACAAAACACAGCATCTTGTAGGCTACTTACCGGCTGAAGTACAGGAGATTATCGCAAAAAACCTTAACTGCTCGGTAGCACATGTTTACGGGGTCGTTACCTTTTACTCGTTCTTCACCATGATACCAAAAGGCGAATTCCCGATCAGTATTTGCATGGGAACTGCCTGCTATGTGCGGGGAGCCGAAAAAGTATTGGATGAGTTCAAACGAATCCTCGAAATACCCGTTGGTAAAACCACTCCCGATGGAAGGTTTTCGCTCAGTTGCCTTCGTTGTGTGGGTGCATGCGGACTTGCACCGGTTGTTATGGTGGGCGAAAAAGTGTATGGCAGGGTTTCACCCGATGGGGTAAAGGATATTATAAAAGAATACAAACAGGCTTAAATACACAACATTATTATCGGGAGTTAGGTCAATTAATTAATTGAATTAAAACTGCTTCTTTGCCGGGAGCAGTTTTTTTTATGGAATAAATATAGCCTTTTAACAGTTCATCGCTAAGAATATTATTAACAATAAAAACAGATTCGATAATATTATCATTATATTTGCTTGATTTATCAACATTCTTTACCAATATGAATTTGGATTCGAACGATATTAACTCGCTGCGACAGGAGATAGAACAACTGAAATCAGAAAATGACAGGATCAAATCTGATCTTCTGAAACAGAAAGATTTTGAAAAACTTGAGCTGGAAGCAGAAGAAATAAAGCAACAGGCTGAAAAAGCCAACCGGATCAAGTCCGACTTTCTTTCGATGATGAGCCATGAAATCCGCACACCTATGAACGGAATTGTGGGGATGACAAGTCTTTTACTTGATACCAAAATAACGCCCGAACAACATAATTACCTTGAGACTCTGCGTATCAGTGCCGACAACCTGATGGCTATTATCAACGATATTCTTGATTTCTCAAAAATTGAAGCCGACAAACTGGTACTGGATGAAAATTCATTCGAACTTCGGCGGTGTATTGAGGAGTCGCTCGATGTGTACGCGATGCGGGCCATCGAAAAAGGGATCGACCTTCTTTATATGCTTCAGCCTGAAGCTCCGCCATATTTAATCGGCGATATGAAAAGGATCCGCCAGATTCTCGGCAACCTTATCAACAACGCTATTAAATTTACCGACGAAGGCGAAATTTTTATTTCCGTTGAGAAGAAAACACAAACCAATGAATACTGCGAACTGCTGTTCTCAGTAAAAGACAGTGGTATCGGGATACAAAAAGAGAAACTTTCGCTGATCTTTGAAGCTTTTAACCAAGGGGAATCTTTTGTATCGCGTCGTTATGGCGGCACCGGGCTTGGACTAGCCATTGCCCGCCATCTGGTTGGACTAATGGGTGGGCAGATCTGGGCTGAAAGTTCGCCTGGAAAAGGAGCCACATTCTTTTTCACAGTAAAACTGAGAATTGCCGATATGCCAACCACAAAACTCTATATCCGTGGCCAGATTCCGGAACTGAGAGGCAGCAAGGTACTGATTGTTGACAGTGATCCGACCTCGAGGCAAATCTTTACAGTGCAGTTCGAAGCCTGGGGAATGAAAGCGTATACTGCCTCAAGTGCAAAAGAAGCCATGCGTATCATCGAATATGAAGACTCCTATTTTGATCTGGGGATTTTAGATATGCAGGCTTCAGGATTGAACGGCATTGAGCTTGCACAAACCATCCGTGAAGTACCCTTTAAGGGCGATATACCATTTATATTAGTATCATCGGTCGGAAAGGTGAATGACCTTCCAAAGGGACTTTTCGATGCACAACTTTCGAAACCGGTTAAACTAACCGACCTATTCGAATTAGTGCTCAGCGTAATGTCGGAAAACAGGAATCGCATTAAGAATGTCGCAGACCATAATGTTGATAAAAAACTCTCCGACAAACTGCCACTCAGGATTTTACTGGCTGAAGATAATTTTACCAACCAGGAGCTGGTTGTGACACTTATGCGGAAGATGGGCTACACAATTGATGCTGTTGAAAACGGCAGAAAGGCCCTGGAGATCATGGAACATAAGACTTATGATATTATCCTGATGGATGTGCAGATGCCGGTTATGAACGGGCTTGAAGCCACACAGGCCATTATTGAAAAATACCCTGAAGAAGTAAGACCATTTATCATTGCCATTACGGCAAATGCAATGCCTGGTGACAGGGAAAGGTTCCTTGATGCCGGTATGGTGGATTATCTTTCGAAACCAATACGATTTAAGGACGTACAGGATGTTCTGATACGTTGGGGAAGAAAGAAAAACGCTTAGAGCATCTGACTTTCCTGATAAAAAAACAAACCGGTTTATCCGGTTTTTTTTGTGCGAAAGTTCTAAAATATAAGAAAATAACTCCGAACGGCTCGGAATATGGTCGCATTATCCTAAACAGAGCAATAGAAATCTGTTTCAACTCCGAAATATCAAATAAAGCTATAAACAGTACTAAAAATCAACAAAATTGAACAAACACAAAGAGTTTAACCCTTGTAAGTTAATTAAAAGTTGATTTAATTTTAAGTATATAAGTATAAGCTTTCCGTATTATACTGAAAGTTAAAAAAAAGTATACAAAAAGCATCCATGTTATGGATAAAATTCCTTTACATTTGCTTCAAACAAATCCCTAAAAAAACCTACTGTATGACAATAGGAATTCTTAAAGAAACTACAGGTGAAAACCGGGTAGCCTTGCTTCCTGAGAGTGTCGCCACACTGGTAAAGATGAATGTGACCATGATCGTCGAAGCCGGAGCCGGGCTTACTGCCTTTGCTGCCGATAAAGCTTACGAGGAAGCTGGTGCAAGCATCGGAACCAAAGCCAAAGTTATTGCAGGAGCTGACCTGCTTATTAAAATTCAGCCACCTACTGCCGATGAAATTGCCCTTATGAAAGAAGGACAAGTGATCATGGCAGTACTAAACCCCTATTTCAATGCTGACCTGGTAAAGCAACTGGCTGCCAAAAACATTACCGGTTTTAGCATGGACGTAGTGCCACGTACAACACGTGCCCAGGCTATGGACATTCTCTCGTCGATGGCAACCGTTGCCGGCTACAAAGCTGTTCTTACAGCAGCCAACACGTTACCAAAGTTCTTCCCGATGTTTATGACAGCCGCAGGAACCATCAAACCGGCCAATATGCTTATTCTTGGTGCCGGAGTTGCAGGTCTGCAGGCAGTTGCCACGTCGCGTAAATTAGGAGCTGTGGTATATGTGTTTGATGTTCGCGCAGCCGTAAAAGAAGAAGTTGTAGGAATAGGCGGCAAATTTGTTGAAGTGGAAGGTGCAGTTGATGATAAAGCTGCCGGTGGTTATGCCGTTGAGCAAACGGATGAATTCAAGGCACGCCAGGCTAAAGCTATACATGACCAGGCTGTAAAATCAGATGTAATAATTTGTACCGCCCAGATTCCCGGAAAGCGTGCTCCTCTCCTACTCAAAAAGGAAACAGTTGAAGCCATGAACCCCGGCTCAGTAATCATCGACCTTGCTGCATCAACCGGAGGCAACTGCGAACTGACCAAAAACAATGAAACTATTGTTCACAATGGGGTAAAGATCATCGGAAATTCTCAATTCCCAACCGATATGCCTACCGACGCAAGCCGTATGTATGGAAAAAACATGATCAATTTCCTAAAACTTATCATCACCAAAGAAGGTGCTTTGAACCTGAACTGGGAAGATGATATTGTAAAAGGAACAGCAGTTACGCATGGGAAGGAGATAGTGCATGAGAGGGTGAAAGCGGTGATAGGGTAAAAAAAGTACCGAAGGGCCGAAGGGCCGAAGGGCCGAAGGGCCGAAGGGCCGAAGGGCCGAAGGGCCGAAGAGCCGGAGTACCGAAGGGCCGAAGAGCCGGAGTACCGAAGGGACAGAGTACCGAAGGTCCGAAGGGCCGGAGTACCGAAGGGTCAGAGTACCGAAGGTCCGAAGGGCCGGAGTACCGAAGGGCCGAAGTGCCGGAGTACCGAAGGGACAGAGTACCGAAGGGCCGAAGTGCCGGAGTACCGAAGGGCCGAAGTGCCGGAGTACCGAAGGGACAGAGTACCGAAGGGCCGAAGGTCCGGAGTACCGAAGGGCCGAAGGGCCGGAGTACCGAAGAGCCGAAGGGCCGGAGTACCGAAGGGCCGAAGGGCCGGAGTACCGAAGGGCCGAAGGGCCGGAGTACCGAAGGGCTGAAGGGACAGAATAACGAAGGGCTGAAGGGACAGAGTACCGAAGGGCTGAAGGGTCGGAGTACCGAGGTACCGAAGGGCCGGAGTACCGAAGGGTCGAAGGGCCGGAGTACCGAGGTACCGAAGGGTCAGAGTGCCGAAGTACCGAAGTGCCGGAGTACCATGCAGCCTGTAGTGACATCAAAATAGTTTGTTATCTGAAAAGTGCTTGCTAAAAAACAGATCAATTGTTTTTTTTAAATTCCTTCAAAAAAAATGGTGAGAAATTTTGAAGAACTGATAATTTGGAAAGATGCCCGGAGTTTGGCAAATCAGATTCATTTTTCTTTTCTTGAAATACGGGATTATTCTTTCCGGGATCAAATCAACAGAGCTGCTGTTTCAGTAATGAATAATATTGCAGAAGGGTTTGAGCGATTCGGAAACCCTGAATTCAAGAGGTTTTTGCAAATTGCCAAAGCATCATGTAGTGAAGTCAGAAGCATGATATATTTAGCTCTTGATTTCAATTATATTCCGGGCGAAAAAGCAAATGAGTTGTTTAATCTGTGCATAAAAATCAAAACAGCCATTATAAATCTCATTAAAACACTAATTTAATTTATGTATACCGGGCCCTTTGGCACTTGGGTACCTGGGTACTTTGGCACTTTAATACTTTGGCACTTGACCAATATAGAAACAATCAATAAAATTAACAACATAATCTAAAAAAACCACTAAACCTATGGAAGAAATTTTGAAATTTTTCCTCGAATACAAAGACATGATCTTTATCATTGTTCTTTCCGTATTTCTTGGAATTGAAGTGATATCACATGTGCCTGCGGTGTTGCACACTCCACTTATGTCAGGAAGTAATGCCATACACGGAGTTGTAATAATCGGAGCCATTATTGTGATGGGACATGCCGAAAGCACCCTTTCACTTATACTCGGTTTTGTTGCCGTAATACTTGGCACGCTGAATGTTGTCGGCGGATTTGTGGTTACCGACCGTATGCTCGAAATGTTTAAGAAAAAGAAAAAATAGGGAGACAAGCCATGGAAACAATTACAAAGATTATTGAATTCACAAGCCAGATCTCTATCCTCGAGATTTCCTACCTGCTGGCCTCCATCCTGTTTATCCTGGGATTGAAGAAACTGAGTCATCCGGCCACTGCACGCTCAGGCAACCTCTGGGCTGCCGCCGGCATGGGTGCTGCCATACTTTTCACCATTCTTTTTCATCAGAAAGACGGACAACCAATCGGAAATGTGATATGGATTGTAGTAGCACTTGCCATTGGCAGTTTTATGGGCTGGTATGCCTCTATAAAAGTAAAAATGACAGCTATGCCGCAGATGGTTTCCATCTTTAATGGTATGGGTGGTGCCTGTGCCGCATTGATTTCGATGATGGAATTTCCGAAAATGCAGGATCATCTTGCATCAACACCTGCAGCTAATATGCTGGGTGGCGAAGGCATTGCTATATTGCTCGGATTAATGATAGGAGGAGTTTCGTTTGCCGGAAGTATGATAGCATTTGGTAAACTCGACGGACGTATTGGCGATATAAAACATCCCATCCTGCGTATTATCAATCTTACGTTCCTGGTGGTGCTGCTTGTAGCCCTGGTACTGATACTGTTTATGGAACCCAAAACCGGAAATAATCTGCCGATATACCTGTTTGCATTAGCAGCATTGATTTATGGAGTAACCTTCGTAATGCCGATTGGCGGTGCCGATATGCCGGTAGTAATTTCGTTACTGAACTCATTTACAGGTGTGGCGGCAGCCATGGGTGGTTTCCTCTACGGCAACCAGGCTATGTTAACCGGAGGTATTCTTGTAGGATCGTCGGGTACAATACTTACTATACTCATGTGTAAAGCAATGAATCGCTCGCTGCTGAATGTTATCATCGGGGCTTTTGGAGTTGCAGGAGCAGCCGGAACCGAAGATCCGGATAAAACCGTGAAAGAAATTTCACTCAGCGATGCAGCCGTTTTGCTTAGCTATTCGCAGAAAGTGTATATCGTTCCTGGTTACGGCCTTGCCGTTGCCCAGGCTCAGCATCTTTGTCACGAATTGGATACCCTGCTGGCAAGCAAAGGCGTTGAAGTAAAATATGCCATACACCCGGTTGCCGGTCGTATGCCAGGCCATATGAATGTATTGCTTGCTGAAGCCGATGTTCCTTACGAAAAACTATTTGAGATGGAAGATGCCAACAACGAAATGGGAAATACTGATGTGGTAATCGTGATAGGTGCCAACGACGTTGTAAACCCGGCCGCTGAAGACGATCCATCGAGCCCGATTTATGGTATGCCTATCATTAAAGCATTGGATGCAAAAAATGTAATAGTGATGAAACGCAGTATGGCCGCCGGTTATGCCGCTATTCCGAATAACCTTTTTTATCATGCCAAAAACCGTATGTTGTTTGGCGATGCAAAAGCTACTTTACAGAAACTGGTTGCTGAGATCAAGAGTTTGTAGGAGAATCGAATAATAACTTTATAAAAATTAAAATCCGGCGAAAGAATTTCTATCGCCGGATTTTTTATTAAAACTTAATTTCCAGTAGTTCTTGCCCTAAATTGTGCATACTAGTTTCAATTTTTTTGGCTTGAAGCGATCGTGGTTTTTTCAGACCGCTTGCATACTGGCTCAATAAACTCTCATTTATTCCTGTAAGTCCGCTGAGGGCTCTACGGGTAAAAACCTTGTCATAAAAGGCCAGAAAGCTTTCGACATCGAAAGTATATACAACTTTATATACTTCTTTGAACTTTGTCGGGATGGGCTCACCATCCTCTTCCATTCCTTCGATATGCAAATGCATTGCTTCTTCAAGATTTTTTTTAAGCTCCTGAAGAGTCTTGCCGACAGCAATACATCCGTCTAATTCCTGTATAAAAGCACTGAAGTTATTTTCGCCTTTCTCAATTACAGCTTTTATTATTTCCATGGTTCTACTTTAACGTTTTAAAATTCCTGTTCCCTTTTTTACTTTCATCATTCATAGTATAAATTTTCGTTAATAATTCGGTAAAGGTAATACATCTATTACTCTTTTCGAGATAATCATAGTAACATTTGTAACTAATCCGCCAACGTTTAAAAGGGATTGTTTTTATATGCTGTGTTTTTTAACCACAAAGTTCACAAAGTACTCACAAAGTTCACAAAGGCTAAAAAAGGCTAAAACTACTCGTATTCAAAGCTCTGTGTACTTCGTGTATTATCTTGGCGAACTTTGTGGTTATATTATTTGGGGCTTGCTGAAAATGTTTTATTATCCTGTATATCAGGTAATTACCAACTTTATTATTGTTGATAAATGCTACAAAAAGAACAGAATAGTAATATAAACTTCACATTTGTAAATTTGATATTCCCCGTTAGGGGATACATATCAATAGAATAATCGATGGATGATGGATTTTTCCCCATAGGGGATTGACAAGATATTTTGATTATTAATGCCCTATGGGCAAATTAATGTAACCCTCATCCTTTTTCTATTGTTATAAATGCCCTACGGGCAAATGTAACCGGATGTGAGTTTTACAGAAAACCCTATTTATGAGTAGTGCAACAGAATAGACAGACTGATTAGTTCCAAATATTTTTATTTAAAAAATAAGAATACAAAATCAAACATTAAAATTTGCTATTCTGCCGCTTTCCCAATAACCTCTTCTGCCATAAAAGAAAAATAAGGTTGTTTTTAGCTGCAAAAGCAACTTTGCAGAAACTACTTGCTGAGATCAAGAGTTTGTAGATCAGAGAAATAAAATGAATTTTTCAAACCGGCAGGAAGTGATTTCTGCCGGTTTTTTTCACCCAGATGATAAAAAAATGTCTTTCAAAAGAAGGATTTTGATGAAAGTAGCGTATATTTGCTTGGGGTAAAGTAAAATACACTTTTAATCAAGAAGCGGTTAAAGAAAAGATAAGAGCATGGCCTCCCCAAAACACAAAAGAGAAATTTACCAACCAGACTTAGTTCATTGAAATATAAGCCATATACACTATAACCATGACAAAATTTATACAACTCTTCGTTTCTGCTCTTTTTCTTACGCTGGTGTTATTTATATTACCAGGATGTGAAAAACCTACTACTACACCTGAGCTGGAGGAACCAGTCATTCATTCTTCGTTCAGTATCCTGAATACTGACACTTCAAATAGCACTGTCCTTGTTAAATTAACTTGGGCATCTGAGCATGCAAGCTCAGTAAGCCTTGATGGGGCTACAGTGAAACTAAATGGAGATACTACCGTTTCGCAAAATACAAACACAACAAAGGTGTATACTTTTGTAGGAACAGGTAAAGACGGAAAGACAAAAATATCTTTTCCTCTCAAAGTCTTTATCCCTGACGGTGTAAAAGTTCCAACCCTTTCTATTATTACAAAATACAATGGACAAATTACCGACACCCTACCTATCGGTGGAGGACAAATTGAGGTAAATTGCATTTTTGAAAATGGAATACTTGAACTTAACGGTGTACAGTACTTTACTTCACCGACTCCGTTTGTCTTTACGATAAATGAGAATAAAACCTACGTCTTCAAAGTTGTAGGCATTGGTGGAACTGTTGAAAAACAACTTAACATCATCGTTAAGCAACCTTTACCGCCGACTGCACTTGAACTATATATGGTAGGCTCATGGAAAAAGACTGTAATATATCAGTCGACAATCTCTAAAGATGGTCCGTGGACAAATACAGGAATAGATTTTACAATTCCTTGTCAGCCTCATAGTAGATGGACATTCAATCTGTCACCAGAAAAGAGATGTTTTGTTGACCGCGGTATATCATGCTCTGAGATTGGCTTCTTTGATTTTCCTTGGAGTGTTAATCCTGATAATACATTGAACGGTGTTTCTCCACAAAGGACTATCATAGAATGGGGAGAAGGAACATTGGTATTAGAATATGAGGATACGAATATTGAATGGGATGAAGTCCATAAAATATGGGTGAATAACCCTGAATGGACAAAAACGGTTTTAGTACCTGTAATAAATTAGTTATTACCGAAAAATTAAAATGAGGCTTCTTCTGGAAGCCTCTTTTTTGTGGATAACTATTATGAATATTTGTATTTAATGGTATAATTTTTGTGTAGGTTGTTTACTTTATTTATTATTATTAATTATTTTTTATTATGAATTTATTTAAAAATTTTTTTATTAGTGTTGTTGTTTTAGTTGTTCTTAGTTTAATGCCATTTAATTTAGTTAAAGCATCTACGAGTACGACAACAGTTCCTTCAGCCTATAGCGGGTGTGGTCCTATACAAATTACTTATTCGACAAATTTAACAAATTATATTTCGGGTGACAATATTAGTATTTCAGGATCAATTGGACGGAATGACCCTAATTGTTTCATAAATAAAGCTAAATTAGGAGCAGCCACTACTGAGATAAGTGCTAATCAGAATTTCTTAAATGCATATGTGATTAATTCCTCTGGTTCTCCTGTGCCTACTTCCGTTTCTGGAGGCCCGACTTATTTCTTTCAAGCTCAAGGTGAGGGGACTCAATATGCTTATTTTCGGCTTGATTTATGGGAGATGTGTTATCC
>JBBQUX010000043.1:0-25562 GCA_038212135.1 Bacteroidales bacterium
ACATACCGATGATCCTGAAAGGAGAAATTCAATTATTACTTCCTTCAACAGGAATTTCGCCAAGCGAAATGATGGAAATCCGAATACGCATAGTTTTGTTGCATCACCCGAAATTGTTACAGCTTACGCCATTTCCGGCGACCTTTGTTTCAATCCATTAACCGATTACCTGGTAAACGAAGAAGGTGAAAAAGTTAAGCTGGATGAACCAAAGGGAATTGAACTGCCTGTTGCTGGTTTCGATGTTAAAGATGCCGGTTATCTGGCACCGCCTGCTGATAGTTCTGCGATAAATATTGTTGTGAAACCTGATTCCGAAAGATTGCAGTTACTCGAACCTTTCGAAGCTTGGAAAGGAACCGATTTACTGGGACTTCCTTTGCTTATTAAAGCCAAAGGGAAATGTACAACCGATCATATTTCGATGGCGGGTCCATGGTTGCGCTTCCGTGGCCACCTCGACAATATTTCGGACAATATGCTGATTGGCGCTGTGAATTTCTTCAACGAAAAAACCAACCTGATTAAAAATCAGTTAAACGGAGTTTATAACACTGTTCCTGCTACAGCGAGGGCTTACAAAGCAGCCTGTATAGGATCACTGGTTGTTGGCGACGAAAACTACGGTGAAGGCTCTTCCCGCGAACATGCTGCCATGGAACCACGTCATTTGGGCGTAAGGGCAATACTGGTAAAATCCTTTGCCCGTATCCACGAAACCAACCTGAAAAAACAGGGCATGCTGGGACTTACTTTTGCCAATAGGGTTGATTATGAGCTTATTCAGGAAGATGATCGTATTGATATTGTAGGATTAACAACTTTTTCTCCTGGCAAATCGCTTCATATAGTTCTGCATCATTCAGATGGATCAACGGATCAGTTCCCTGTGAATCATTCCTATAACCAGATGCAGATTAACTGGTTTAAAGCAGGAGGAGCATTGAATCTGCTCAGGATGAATTTGAAGTAATCAAATTGTATTTTGTTTAAAAGGAGCCGTTTCTTCATGATTGGAAGCGGCTTTTTTTATTACTGCAATTTCTGATGTGGGATTTAGCAATCGGATGTGATATTTTTCTCTATTTTACCTTCAAACTCCCGGCTTCTGACTCTCGTCCCCTTTTACTCTACCACTTTCTTACTAACCCTCGACCTGAACTCAGCCTGCAAACCTCCTAATAAAATAAGTATCCCAATCATCTGCACAATATGAAAAATGCCATTGTGATCAAATTCCCGGATCAGTGTTATTTTAACTGATTCGACGGCCTGTATGCCGGCTGCAATAATAGTAACCAATATTCCCGCTGCCATTAATCCTGCACCTTTTACCTTTTTTCGCGATGCAAGCAGGGTATAAACTATGAATGAGAAAAGCATTGCAATTGCCTCATAAATAATGAATACGATAAAAGCATCCGGAATCATTACCGTTATTGTGTAAAAAACTGTAGCAACTACCAGGAGTGCGGGGATAAGTGTGCGGGGAAGTGTGAAGTTCATAAAATCATAAACAACTCCTGCAACAAAAAGACCGATAGCCACACCAAGCGCAAGATTCAGCGGTTGCCACAAAATAAAATTTGTTAATTTACTCATCTGTAATCCATGTGCAACCGCTCCAACAGCAGCTGCAAATGACAGCAATCCGAAAACCCAAACCCATATCCTGGTTTTCTTAAGGTCAATGTTTTTTCCGGTATTGTTAACTTTTAATGCAACAATAAAAGCAAGAATGGCTAATAAAACATCAGTAGCAGCCGTGGTTTGTTCGGTTGGTATGTCAATTATTTGTAGCATTTGTCAATTGTAAGTTAGTCAATGGTTACCGGAAAAGAATGATTTTGCCCAACAGCGTTTGTTCTTCAGCAAATATACAATTATCCGTCTTTTGAATTGCATGTTTCAAATCTCCAGGCGGTAGAATAATTTTACAATTATTTTGTTTGTAAAAAATATAAGTAATGTACTGCCGTTTTGTAAAAATTATATCTTTGTTGTTAAAAGGTAACTCCTTTGCCAGTTATTAATTCCAGCACTTTAAAACGGACTAATAATGAAAAATACACATGTTGCAATCGGTATCGATATCGGAGGCTCACATATCAGTTGTGGAGCTGTTGACCTGCAAATCAATCAGTTAATTTCCGGAACCTGCTTCGAATCCAAAGTGGATAACAAAACTTCTGCTGATGATATACTCAATTTGTGGGTTGGGGCAATAAGACTCACTATGGATGTTGTTGGTAAAAATCAGATTGCCGGAATTGGTTTTGCCATGCCTGGTCCGTTCGATTATGCCAAAGGGATTGCACTTTTCGAAAGGGTGGAAAAATACCTTGCCCTTTACGGCGTTCATGTGGATAACGAAATTCGTACCCGACTTGGTTTGCCTTCTGCCATGCCTGTACGTTTTATCAACGATGCCACTGCCTTTGCTGTTGCCGAAGCCTGGATAGGAGTGGGGAAGACATTTCCACGAATAATTGCTCTTACGCTTGGCACCGGATTTGGCTCTGCATTTATTGCGGATGGAATTCCTGTGCTCGAAGGCGATACTGTTCCCGAAATGGGCTGTGTGTGGCATCTGCCTTTTCAGGAAGGTATTGCCGATGATTATTTTTCGACACGTTGGTTCGAGAAATCTTATTTGAAACTGGCGGGTAAACCTGTAAACGGCGTAAAGGAAATTTCTGAATTATTTGATTATGATGAAATTGCCCATAAACTTCTCGTTGAGTACGGTACGAATATGGGCGATTTCCTGGCACCCTGGATAAAGAAATTTGATGCTGACCATATTGTGATTGGTGGTAATATCACCGGGGCTTTCGATAAATTCGGAAATTACCTGATGCAGTCGCTTGTTAATCACAATATTGCTGCAGGAGTATCTCTTTCAATACTGCGTGAAAATGCTGCTATTATTGGTAGTGCCCGTTTGATTGATAACAATTTCTTTGTAAAAGTTGAACCTTTGTTGCCAAAAATGTAATCAGGCATACATGGAAAAATCTTCATGTAAAATAAACTTTTAAGAGTATTTCTTAAAATAACACCCAGATATCATGAAAAGAATGATCCTGTTGATTCTTGCAGTTTTACTGATTGCAGGGAGCACATTATCAGCACAATCTATTTTCACTCCCGACGATCACTTAGTTAATGGTTATGCAAATAAAATTTCCGGCATGGATTTCGAATACACTTCCTGTATTCCCTGTCAACGCGAATGCATGCTCCTGCGCGCCACCAACGGCAAGGATTTCATTGAATGGGAAACCGATCCGGTATCGGCAGCAATTAAAGAGAAATTTGCAACCTTTGTATGGATAGCTGCTCTTGGTTCCGGTCCGGGACGAGCACGTATGGGTCTGGCAATCAATGGAAATCAGAAATTTTCCTTGTATACTGATGCACGACCAACCTTGCTGGTAAAAAAGAGTATCACTGATCCTGAAAGTTTTTATATTGCCTTTCCATTCGATCTGAAAGATGGAAAACATTTTACTGAATTACAGGGCGGTGTAATTGAAACAGGAAAGGATCAGATTAAAGGCTCTTCGAACGACTGGTACACTGTTCAGAATTTCACCTCGGTGCGCAATTCGGCTTCACAAATTGTAGTCGGAAGTGCTGAGATGCCTCTTATGCAGTTTGGTGCAATCAATACAGGCCGTTACCAGGCAGGAGCCATGCCTCAGACTACAAACCTGTTCTCGTGGCCGATGAATAATTACTGGACAACCAACTTCAATGCTGAACAGCGTGGAGGACATTCCTGGAATTATTACCTTACTTCTTCTGACGATAATTCAAATGGGTTTGCAACCCGGTTTGGCTGGGGCTGCCGCATTGCTTATCTCACCCGGATTCTTCCCGGTTCCGGTGCAGGGGATAATAATTGGGAAGGTTCATTTATAAGCGGATGGCCATCGAATGTAATCCTTATCACTGCCGAACCCACTGTGGAGGGAAACTCTATCCTTATTCACCTTCGTGAAACGGATGGTAAAACATCAGACTTAAAACTTGCCAATGGTATAAACGGGAAGGCATTAAGGCTCACAGAAGTTGATGTAACCGGTAGTAATGTTACCAGTGGCAGCAATGAAATCGGACCACTGGAATCAAAGTTTTTCAGGATAGAACTGTAACTGTACAGCGTTTTGGCTTTCTAACCTTCTACATAAAAAAACTCCGTTTGTTGACGGAGTTTTTAAGCATTAAAATGATTGAGGTTTTCTTATGGAATATCTCCCTCCATAGCTGCATCCAGCAACTCAGAAATTGAGGTTACTAGCAGCCCAACTGATGTATCTGCAGCGCCGTAGTAAATTTTCACTTCACTGCTTTCAAGCGCAAATCCTTCAGCATCATATTCTTCTACAATCATTCCGCTTGGAAAAGTTACATTTGGAACTTGTCCGGCTAACTCCCATATTTCCCTGGGCTCCAATATATTACACCGGCAACGACCCAGAACTTTTGATGGATCATTTAAGTGAAGAAGCAAAACTCCACCCTGGTAAATATTTGAACTGCCGAAATGCCCTGCCACTCCGTGATACACATGAAGCCACCCTTTACGTGTTTTTAAAGGAGGTGGTCCTGAACCTATAAACTCATCCCAGTAATGGAACCTGCCGCTGATAAGCGTTGATACATATTGCCAGTTTACAAGGTCGTCACTTTCGCTAAGGCAGATAGCACTTCCCGACGTTGGTCCGCTACTGTGCTTTGCCTTATTTGGCCTGTCCATACGGTAGTATTTACCATTAATCTTCTCCGGAAATAAAACCCCGTTCCTGATATCTTCGTTCGAAGTTATTCCAAGGAATTCGAAGGATTTGAAATCGTCAGTTACTCCTAAACCCAACTGGCAACCCTGCTGCATATCCATTGCGAACATAATGTAGAACCGACCTTCGAGCTTTGTTATGCGGGCATCATAAATATGGAATACTTTTTCTTTCACTTTTTCAATTCCTTTAAAGTCGACAATTTTATTTTCGACTTTAAAACTCACACCGTCATTGCTTTCGGCCATTACGAGGAAAGTTTCCCGCGACCGGCTTTGAACTCTTAAAATCAGACGGTAAATATCGCCATCTTTAATTGCTCCCGGATTAAATACACTTGTAACATCCACTAATTCAGGTGGTATAGGAGGGATGTCGGTTCGGGTCAGGATTGGATTTATGAGATTTCTTTTCATCATCTTAAAATTACGATTTACGATTTACGAGGTGCGAAGTACAATTTACGATTTACGAAGTACGATTTATTTTACAAAAAAGCCAATTATCGCATTATCGCATTATCGCAATGTCAAATTGTCAAATTATCAAATTGTCAAATTGTCAAATTATCAAATTATCACATTATCACATTATCACATTATCGAATTATCACATTATCAAATTATCAAATTATCAAATTATCAAATTATCAAATTATCAAATTATCACATTATCACATTATCACATTATCGAATTATCAAATTATCACATTGTCACATTGTCACATTGTCACATTGTCAAATTGTCAAATTAACACATTACCCCATTACAACCTTAACTTTACAAACAGCTTGTCTGGAGAGTGGAAGAATGTTTCCTTCAATTAAATTCCCATCAACCTCAATCTTTTTTACTCCTTTTTGGAAACCTCCATTGTTTTCAACTTCAATCATATAACGGGTTCCCCGGTAAACACGTTCAGCACTGAAGTACTTCCAATGCGATGGGATTGCGGGGTCTATCATCAGCCCGTTATAAGTTGAACGAATTCCCAGCATATAATCGTAACTGACACGGTACATCCATGCTGCCGAACCGGTTTGCCACGAGTGACTGGCCCTTCCGGGAGCGGAGTGCTCATTGCTGGTAATATACTGCGAGTAAACATAAGGCTCAGCAACAAAAATATCACTGTCAATGCGGTTAGGGAGCATTTTCTTGAAATATGCGAATGCTTTATTACTCCTGCCAAGCATGGTTTCAGCCTGAATTACCCAGGTTGTAGGATGGCAGAAAACAGCACCATTTTCCTTTTTACACCATACACAACGGGTCACCAATCCGATTTTCGGATCAATTTCGCGCCATGCAGGAGTGCATTTTTTAGGTCCCTCCGGTGAATCGAGGTACTTGCTCACACTGTCCATCGCTGTCATATTTCGCTCCCGATCAGGAAAACCGGCAATTACAGGCCATATTTGAGTGTTCAGAAAAATTTTACCGTATTTATTGTCTTTCGAACCAACCCTGCGGTTGTTCTCGCCGAAAGCCCTGATATACCATTCTCCGTCCCAGCAATTATCATCAACTGCTTTGTATAAGGAATCGCGGAGTGAGACTACTTCTTTAAGTTCGTTGCTTTTACCCAATTGTTGCAGTAATTCGGCAAACAGGTTGAGCATTGCTGCATAAAACATTCCGCCCCAAACACTTTCGCCACCATCATCGCCGCCAATATAATCGAGGGTGTCATTCCAGTCGCCGCGCCCGAAAATGGGTAATCCATGTTTGCCAAGGTTGTTTTTGGCATACGAAACCACAGCCAGCATATGTTCAAGAATTGTGCCCGATTTACCTTCATCAATAAAAGGCTGCACATTTTCCAGAAGGCTGAAATCGCCGGTTTCTTTAAGGTATTCGGTTACAGCGAGCATGAACCATAAAGGATCATCGCAATGATATGTAAACTCACCTTGTCCATCGCCATGGAAATGATGGTAAACCTTTCCATCCACGCGCATCTGGCGGGAAAGCAATTGAATACGTTCTTTTGCCTTTTCGGGATTCGAAATGGTAACAGCAATAGTATCCTGCGCAGTGTCGCGGAAACCAAATCCCCGACCGATTCCCCAGTAATAGAAACTGATAACCCGACCCACATCGAATGCAACTTTGGCCTGGTAAGGCAACCAGTAACGCATAAAAATATTTATGTCTTCATCCGGAGTATTTGTAGTTGTGTAAGCAAAATAATCGTCCCATTGCTTGTTCAAAGTTGCAAAAGCCTTGTCAACCACTGCGGAATCTTTGTATTTGCTGACGCGGGATTCCTTCAGCTCATCGAATCTTGTTTTTTCAATTACACCGAGCGAAAATATCAAATCAGTGCTTTCACCGGGTTGCAATTCAATATCAACCTGCAGCGCGCTTACTACGTTTCCGAAATCGGTCTCCTGGCTCGAAAGTGTTTCTTTTTCAATACTTTCCGGGTTATTCTCGTTGCAGTACAATCCGAGGAATCTTTCGCGAACAGTTTCGAAAGCTTTGACCGGCTGGTTTACGGTAAAAAATGTCCATTGATCCCATTCCTTGTTTTCCTGTTGCTGTGTACCCTTGGTTTGGGTTACCCAATACGTTTTGGTCGAAAACAATGCGTTGTGGCTTTCTTCGAAATGTGCCCGGTTAAAATGCTGATCGTCGCATTGGTTAATCAGGTCAACGAGTGCATGGCCTAAAGCCAGTTCTACATATCCGTAAACCGATAATTTCCTGGGTTTACCGGATGTGTTTGTTAAAACAGATTTCCATATTTCCTGGTCGTCTTCCTGCGGAACAAAGAAAAGTACTGATGAATCAATTCCGTTTACAGATGTTTCTGCCCGTGTATAGCCAAAGCCGTGAGCAATTTTATATCCTTCGGGCGATTTACCAACCAGCTGCCAGGTCAGGCTCCAGATTTCACCTGTTTCCTTATCTTTTACATAAATATATTTTCCCGGCCTGTCAGGTGGAACCTCATTGATCCGGTAACGGGTAATTCGCCCGTGGAGCGGACTTTTGTAATAGCTGATTCCGCCGCCATTGTTCGAAATCGTTGAAAAATACCGTCCGTTATAGATATAATTTATCCATGGACTCGGTGTTTTCGGATTGGTGATTATGTACTCTTTGCCGTCTTTTGAAAAATGTCCGTAATTCATGCTGGTATTGTTAGTTTATTTTAGCTGATATTGGTAGAAGATGGAAGGTTCAAGGTAGAAGGGTGAAGAGAGAAGGTAGAAAGTAGAAACTTTGAGGTAAACTATTTTGGAGTATGCCAAACTTTAAACAGATTATTTATCATCCCGCCAAGATTACTAAATTCTGCGTCCAGTGCCTCTTGTTCTTGTAATGTGATATAATTGCAGTCTTTTTCAAATTCGAGCCATCCCCTTGTTTCTTCTGATGAGCCCAGTGCATCGACTAATTGGCGAATAAATATTTGTTCATATTTTTTCTTTGCATACCCTTCTCTGATGTTCATAGGAACGGAACGTGAATATCTACGTATCTGATCAGTAAGGGAAAAGAGTTCCTCTTTTGGAAATCGCTTCGTCAAGTGGAAAACTTCCATCGCAAGCCGATACGACTCCCTATAGATTCTCAGATCTTTTACAGATTTAATGGTATTATCCTCTGAATCCATTATCATTTTTTTTCTATCTGCCTTTAAAATAAATTAAACTCCTTCTTTCACTCTCTACCTTCCATTTCCTACCCTCTACTCTCTACTCACTATTCTCCATCCTTACCCACAAACCCATCATCCTTATGATCCCTGATATTATGTTTTAGAGCGTGTATCATTTCGAAAAGGTTTTTAAATCCGCCTATTGTAAACCAAATAGTTACAATTATTGAGGCTGCCAGGAAAAGATAGGTGTATATCTGCCAGAACGCCATCCATTGATCGTTAGTATATGGTTTGACAAAGAAATAGAATAGTGTTCCAATTACAAAAATAACTACCCATGCAGTTGTCCAGCCTGTTGTAATCCAATAAATTGCTTTATCGCCGCGTGTAAATTCTTTGGTAGGTGCCAGAACTTTCCATCCTTTCACAACTTCATTGCTGCCTGAAATAGAATCATCTTTTACTGCGTATTCGCCCCGATGAAGCAGTTTGTCAAGGTTAAATGCTTTTCGTGGAGTGAGCAGCGAAACGAGGAAATATACAACTGATGCCAGAACCATTGCCATAAACCAGCCCCATTGTCCATTAATCGGGTAGTCGGGGATAAATTGTTTGAATAATATATTTAAGCCGGCAGTAAGCGCACCGGTAATCATTGCAGCCCATGCAGCCGGTGTTGTGCCTTTCCGCCAATACAAGCCTCCGATAATTGCAGCACCCGAACCGCCAACAAAAATAGCACCCGAAATATTCAGGAACAGGAAGACTTTTTCCGTTTGCTGAAACACGATGCTGAGTATGAAAATAGTTATGCCAACGCCAAGTATAGAGAGTTTAAGGTATTTAAGATGTTCTTTTGGTGCGAAGGGCTTTTTACGAATCGGCATCACCACATCCTGTATTAAGATGCTGCCCCAGGAGTGCATATACGTGTTGTGACATGTAATGGCAGCCGCGAGCATAATAGCTGCAAATGCGCCCTTCAATCCAACCGGAAGAAGGTAGTTTAAAACCATTGGCACACGTAGCTGGCTCTGATCGGCAGGAGCAAATCCTGCAAGCATGTTGTTAATATTATCTGCAATTACTTTGTAATTATCATGATGGAAGATAGTGTAGGCGATAATCGGAACGATCATCAGGAAAAGTCCCCATTGCGGAACCAGGCGCCAGTTAGTGAGTACATCAGCCATTTTTGCTTCGTGTGCACTTTTGGCCGCAATGTTAAACGAAGAATTACCCTGCCAGGAAAGTTTGGTATAAATTAAACCAAACATCCCGATAAAGAAGAACCAGGGATTGAAATCCTGCACTTCGCCTGCATCGAACGGATTTATGAGCGACTTGCCTGCCGGGGCTGCTTTCACGGCTTCGCCGATATCTGCCCAGCTTACCTTAACCAAAAGCAGTATTACAATAGCAACGAAAACGATATTTACAAAAACCCCCTGGATAAAGTCGGTAAACATTACTGCAATATGGCCTCCTGTGAAAATGAAATACAACGGAACCAACACCATAACGGCAGCTGTTAAGATATAGGTTATTGAGTATGGACCAAGGAAACCAATTTCAGGAATTCCGCAGAAATAAATAAAGAATTTTGCACTTACCGCCGGGAAAATGATCATGTTTACAATCCCCGAAAGAAAAGCCAGCATCCCTGCAAATATCCTGAACGACCTGCTGTAACGCATCTCGAAGAACTGGGCCATAGTCAACGCCCTGGTTTGCCTGAAACGATACACTACCCAACCTGTTACGCTAATGGTAACAAGAATTACAGCGGTTGGCATTTCCCACCAGCGCGAATTGAAGCCTGCATTAAAATTCTGTTCCAATGCTCCGACAACTGTAATGGCTCCAAGCGCGGCCGTTCCATGAAACATGGAAATAATGTAGCGTCCACCGGTCCGCCCGGTTGCAAGGAAATCGCTGACGCTTCGCATCAGGTTTTTGCTCAGAAAAACCATTCCCAGCATTAAAATAAAAAGGACAAGGATAATGCTCCAGTCGAACCATGTTAAATTCATAGGCGATCAGATGTTTTACTTAGATTGAGGATTCAGATTTGCGTTGATCAGAAAAATTTGAAGGATATTGGTTTGAGAACTTCCACATCGTTTTAGAATAAAATTTCTCACCGGGTCTGAGTATTACATCAGGAAATTCAGGATGATTCATCGAATCGGGGAAGTGCTGGGTTTCGAGGCAGAAGGCTGTATGATTGGTATGAGGTTTACCACATTTTCCGGTTAGTGTGCCATCGAACCAGTTTGAAGTATATAGCTGAATACCAGGTTCTGTGGTATAAACTTCAAGAATTCGTCCGGATTTTGGATTTGATACGCTTGCTGCCAATGCAAGTTCGCCAGACTGATTTCTCAGAACAAAATTATTGTCATATCCTTTGTAAAGTTGATCAATCCTTTCACCGATCCGGTGTGGTTCAGTGAAGTCATAAGGCGTTCCGGCAACAGGAGCAATTTCGCCGGTTGGAATGCTGTTATTGTCAGTAACAGTGTAGCTATCAGCCAATAACAAGAGTTCATGATCCAGTATTTCACCTGAACCTTCGCCACTAAGATTGAAATAGCCATGGTTGGTAAGATTAACAGGTGTAGCTTTATCTGTAATTGCGAAAAATTCGAGACTCAGTTCATTCTTATTATTCAATGTATACGTAGCTTTCACTTTTAGGTTCCCCGGAAAACCTTCTTCACCATCTTTACTAAAATACGTAAGTTCTATCCCAACTTTATCCTTGGTTATAAAAGTATTAACATCCCAAAGTTTAAGGTGAAAACCTTCATGCCCTCCGTGTAACTGAAATCCGCCCTGATTGTCAGAAACCCTATACTCAACACCATCTATGTTAAATCGGGCTCCGCCAATACGGTTGCATGTGCGTCCAACTATACAGTTAAAATAGGCAGGGTTTTTAATCCATCCTTCCCAGGTGTTCATTCCAAGTATAATATCCGATTTATCGCCATTTTTGTCAGGAATAAAAAGTGAAACGATGGTTCCACCATAATTGGTGATTTTTACTACGACTCCTTCATCGTTCGAGAGCGTAAATAATTGAGCTTCTCTTTGATCCGGTAATAAACCGAAATACATAGATGATATTTTCATAAAATTCGATTTAAATAGCTTGTATTTAGCTGATTACATTTTGCTAGCGATAGGCTTGTTGTAAAGGTAAATATCTTTTTCAATTCAGCAAATATATTAAATTTGTGTATGCTTTTTATAGTTTAATGTAAAATATTTAAATAGTTATAGCATCTTTATAAAATAAATAGCAAACATACTTTACGAAAACAACACCACCATTACACTCAAATCAATGATTATTCAGTGGACATTGGTAAATATGAATTATTGATAAGTGCTGCATCTGACGATATCAGGCTGAAAACAGGTGTTACTTTGAAATAATCTATGTCATGAGTTCCTGCGTTGACATGAAACGGAAATGAGCTAAAGGCAAAAACGCCACAAAGAATTAATCTTTGTGGCGTTTTTCGTAAAATCGAACTTCTTATTAACCCTGAAGTTTAAAGTAGATTGGCATGTTAAACAGAACGCGGACATTTTTCCCGTTTTGTTTTCCCGGGTGCCATTTAGGCATCATACGTACAACGCGTAATGCTTCTTCGTCGCATCCGCCACCGATACCACGCAGGATTTTAACATCGGTTACATTTCCTTTTGAATCAACAACGAATGAAACATAAACTGTACCCTGGATTCCGTTTTCAGTAGCCTGTTGCGGATATTGTATGTTTGCGGCCAGGAATTTATTGCGTTCAGCGTCGCCGCCGGGGAAGGAAGGCATTTCCTCAACAATGGTGAAAACCGGTTTGGTTTCTTCCACTTCGATTACTTCTTCTTTAACCTCAACAACAGCAACTTCATCAACACTTACTGCTTCGTTGGTTGTAGTCTGAGCAAGGTCATCCTGGTTAAAGATGTCTGCATCTTCCACAACTTCTTCGGTAGTTACAACCGGTGCAACGAATTTAACTTTTTGCTCAAGTGCAGCTGGTGGTGGTGGTGGCGGTGGAGGTGGAGGAGGAGCTTCCTCTTTAGGCTTGTCCATATCGATAAATTCAGCACTGGCTGCTTTCTCAATATATCCAGCTCTTGCCTTTGCATAATAACTTGAAGCCAGAGGGTAAGCTAAACCTGCAAGTAATATAATTACTGCAAGTATCAATGCTCTGTTCATGTTTTTATTATACAATTTACGCAAAATGTATGCTCCATAAGTTTTATTCCTGTGCTCAAAGACGATCTCGTCCATTGGAGCGGTATAAACTTTTTGATCTGTCATTTTTGTATTTTGCTTTAAATGTGAACAACAACTTTTGTCAACAACTGTTGAATTATTTTACAGCCGGTGCTGAAACCGCTGTACCATTGATCATTTGCAGTTCAAGTGGTGAAATATCTACAACTGCATAATTGGCAACAGTGCAAATAGCCATTTCATCAATGATGTCGACAAGGTTTTTGTATTTGGCCTTCTCATCAGCTTTAATCAGAATGATAGGGGCTTGTTTGTCAGATTTCTTTAACTCCTTTACTCTGCGGGCTAAAGTGGAATCTGCCAGTACTTCTTCCCCTTTAATTACCTTTTCTCTAAGTTCAGATACAGCTTTGAAAACTATCTTATTGCGTTGCAATAAAATTTTACGTATTCCATCTTTGCTGTAATCTGTCGGAACCAGGTTGGGAAGGGGTAATTTGGGATCTGCAACACCAAAGTAATAGAAAATTTTGTCCTCGCCCGAAATAAGAATATTGATGGTCCTGTCAGCTTCAATTTTCGGAGCTTCAACATTAGGATCATCTTTCTTTTCAGGCATGGTAATTTCCATAGCTTTGGGTTTGGCGAATGCTGTGGTTAGCATAAAAAAGGTGATAAGCAAACACATCAGGTCGACCATGGGGGTCATATCGATGTGTGTCGAAAACTTTTTGGCTTTCTTTTTGCCACCCTTTTGTTTGCCTTCCGCTTGGATTATTTCAGCCATAATATGATTTCTTTAAAACATTAGCATTATAATTACTATTCTTCCAATTTTGCTTCTTCCTTCTGTAGATTTGTAGTCAGGTTAAATTTGTTAACCTGGTTGTCCTGTAGAATGTCCATCACGTGTTTTACAGCTTTGAAATCAGCGTCTGCATCACCTTTTATAGCGACTTCAGCATTAGGATTCTGCAAACGTATGAATCGAACCCATAAATTTAACTGATTATCAGTAGAATCAACCGGAATACCTGTCTGAAACACTTCACGGTCTTTTGAATCCGGTGTGTTTATCCAGGCTTTGAGCTTATCAGCCGGCATACCAAACGAGGCCCAGGTGGAAAAGGTTTTTAATTCCTTTTCAGTAAAAGTCAGGTTGTACTGTTCTGCTACTTTTTTCAAAACTTCCTTTCTGATAAGTACGGATGTGTCCTGACCATTGTCGAAATTCAGATACACTTTGTTATCCTTACCTACAAGGATGATAATGACATCTTTATCAGGAGAAACCTTTTCGCTTACTGAATTGGGAGTATCAATAACTGTTGCTTCAGAAGGTCGAAAAGATGTTGTTAACATGAAGAATGTAAGCAAGAGGGCAAATAAATCCACCATAGGCGTCATGTCTATGTGCGGAGTCCTTACCGGTGCTTTAATTTTTGGCATGGTTTCTTATTTAAAATTGTGAAAACCGGGCGCTGAGCGCCAAAATTCAATTGATACTTAGAGCAAACCTTATTTGGCTTGGGCTGCAAAAGTCTGAGTAAGACTGAATCCTGCTTCGTCAATTTTGTAAGTCATTCCATCAATTTTCGTTGAAAAATAGTTGTAGAAAATGATGGCAAGTGTTGATCCTGTAATACCAAAAGCGGTATTGATAAGTGCTTCCGAAATACCGGTTGCAAGAGCAAGTGCATCAGGAGCACCAGCCTGAGCAAGAGCAGCAAATGCGCGGATCATACCCAATACAGTACCAATAAGACCGATAAGTACCGAAATGGAAGCGATGGTTGATAAAATAACCAGGTTACGCGACATCATAGGAAGTTCGAGAGCGGTAGCTTCTTCAAACTCTTTCTGCAAGGAAATAAGCTTTTGATCCTTATCAAGTGTGGTGTCCGACTGAAGTTCTTTGTATTTAATCAAACCAGCTTTCATAACATTGCCAATTGATCCTTTTTGTTTGTCGCATGAAGCGATAGCCTGATCAATCTGGTTGTTTTTCAGGTAATTCTGAAGGTTTGTTACAAAAACGTTAGTTGCACCGGTACCTTTTGCTTTACGTAAGGTTAATGCTCTTTCGATGGTGAATGTAAGAAGAACGATAATTAAGGTAATGAGAAGAGGAACAATGTATCCTCCTTTGTAAACCATTGCGAGGTAGTTGCCCGGAATCGGATGCCCGTCAGGATTGCCACCTTCAAAGTTAACAGGATTTCCTAATACATAAAAGTAAATCAGGAATGCGATTGCCAAAGCAATCAGGATTGCTCCAGTTGCGAAAGCTGAACGTAAAGTTTCTTTCAACGATTGACCGTTTTTGCTCATTGGTAGTTAGATTTTAGGATTAGTGATTTTTATTAATTGAATTGTTGAATTTTCCTTGAATTCGAAAGCAAAGATAAAAGAATTTATGGTTTAAAAAAGACTTTGCCTCAGGAAGGGAATTTTATTTATGTTTATTAGTTATCTGCTTACTTCCAACAGTATCTTAAAGTTGAATAATACTGTTGTTTCGATTAGCCTGTTATTCCGGCTTTTGCATTGACGATTTAAACTCAGGGCAACGTGGCTTCAGGTCTTTCATAGCACTGATGGCATTTTCATTAGCAGGGTCAAGGACTGCAATCCTGTCCCAGTAATCAAGCGATTCGCAATACTGTTTGTTAACCAGATAATAGTATCCAAGGTAATTATAGGCCTCTAGGATATCTTTACCATATTTTACTGAATCAACAATGGCTTTTTCTACAAGTTTTTCATAGAAAGGCTTTGCCAGTCCTTCTTTGGTATCGGGGTCAAGATTTGAGTAAACCCTTGCCCTGAAAAGGTAAGCAGGCTCAAAATCAGGACTCATCCGGCTTACATTAACAAAGGCTGAATCTGCCTCAGGCCAGTTTTTCGCATCGAAATAGGCACGTCCCATTTTGTAGTAATCATTTACTCCTCCGTTTGTCCGCTGGATTTTTGCTTTGTATGTATCACCGGCGGCCTGATGCCTTTTTGATTTGATATACGAAGCTGCTATTTCATTAAGCAGGTCAGTATTGGTGGTATCAGCATCAAACGCTTTGGTAAGATTTATTATACCTATTGAGTCTTGTCCGTTTTTAATCTGTATCCGGCCATAATAAAGGAAATCTTTCGAAGTGATTTTTTCAGCAGGGGCATTTGTAAAGAATTTAGAGATATAATAGTCAGCCTTTGGATACTGTTTTTCTTCAAAATAAGAATAGGCCAGTGCACGGTTCAGGTCATTGTAAGTAACTGAATCAATTGCAAGAATCTGTGTAATCTGTTCAATAGCTTCCTTGTAGTCTTCGGTTTGAATAAGCATGTTGGCATACCTGCGCTTGGCAGCAATATTGCTGCTGCTGAGGTCGAGGTATTTCTTGAAGTTCTTTTTCGATTCTTCAGGCTCTTTGGTTTTGGCATAAAGAAAACCCATTTCGAGGTAAGCAGGTGCAAATGACGGATCGATGGCAAGTGCTTCCTGGTAATACGTTAATGCGTCAGGATAAACTTTAATACGGGTGTACAACTGACCCAGCCTTACACGTGCCCTTTTGGATTGCGGAGAGTAATCCTGCGACCTCTTGTAGTTTTCGGCAGCACGACTTCCGTTATTCAGCGTGTTGATCCAGTAATCGCCACGGATCAGATAAAGTTCGGGGTTTTTACTATCAAGTGCCTCTGCTCTGCGTAATAAGCTGAACACCAGTGCTGTGTCTTTACTGTTAACCGTTACATATGCTTCAGCAAGCCTGATAAGAAGGGTTGCCTGATCAGGCTTTGTAAGAGTTGATTTTACTTTTTTAGCTGGCAGAAAGGTCTGAGCTTTTGCAAAATTTTCGTCAGCAACAGTTTTATTATTTTGAATCAATGCTACTTTACCTAGCCCGATATAATTTAATGGTTCATTTGGACTTGCAGCAATGCCCTGGTTGTAACGATCATTTGCTTTTTTAGCAATAGCCTCGAAAGAGATATTTGTAGGATCGATGAAATAGGAAGCAAGTTGATTCTCGCCGCTGTAATAATAGTACTTTCCATTAGCTGGTTCACTTTTTATAAGTGCATTAAAAGCAATATCAGCTGCTTCAAACTGTTCCTGATAAGTCATGTTCAGCGCTGAATTCAGATCCTGAGCGGATGCAACAGTTCCTATTACCAGGAGGGTTATTCCGAAGAAGGTGTTTATGATATTTCTCGTAGTTCGTAGCATTTTGTTTCTCCTCTTTGTGAATGATAAATTAGTCTTTCTTTATTTCTATAAGCCTTACCGGCATGGTAGCAGGTACAAGTCCTGATTTTAGTATTATCCGTTGTCCCTGGTCGCCAGCTACAAAAGAAGCAAATCCCGTGCCAAGTCCTGAGAATGTTTCCCTGCTTATCATGAACAGATCACGGCAAAAAGGATACGAACCTTCGGCAATATACCCCTGGTAGGGTTTACAATAATTCATAGAGTTTGTTCCAACTTCAGCAATACGAACTGATTCCAGGAATTTTTCCGAAATACTGTCCTGCGTATCACTGATCCAGTTAACGCTTATTATTCCTAAAGCATTCGGATTGTTTTTTACGTAATTAATTACTTCGGCGTTATTTTCAACAGCAAAGCAGTTGGCAGGGAAGTTACCTTTGATATCAAACTTCTCGCGGAAATAACGTACATTCCCTGATTTATTGTTATCGAATACGACATTAATTGTTTTGTCTGCCGACTTGGGATTCAACTGCTTCCAGGTCGATATTTTCCCGCTCAGAATTGCCGAAAGTTGCGTGTCAAGCATGAGGGTATCGGGGTTGCCGTGATTAACAATGAGTGCAAGTGCGTCGTGGGCAACTTTGGTGGTTCGTGGTGTGAATTTCTGAGAAATCAGATAATCCTTTTCTTCTTTTGTCAATTCACGTGTAAGAGCAATTGTCCGGACTGAATCTTTCATGAAATCATCCAGAACTTCAACTTCCGGTTTGTAGCTCACTGCAATCTTAGCGTTTACATAAAGCGATTCAAAAGTAAACACCTGGGTGTTGTAAAGCAACTGGAACGATTCATCAACACTGATACGGATGTTTCCACGGGTAGGAGCTTCATCCAGTGGTTGAACTCCCATCGGGTTACGGCACGAAACTGCTATCAACGTAAGAGCAGTAAGGGCTAATGTGAGCGGATGTAAAACGATTCGATTCATCTGAATTTCTCCTGTTATTCGTTAGGTTCTGACTTTTTTGTAATTATCTTTACCAGCCTGAAAAATCCATACGCAATAAAAAATAATGCAAAAGCAAATTTTAGGTTCCGTGGGATTCCCGGGTAAATATAAGGAATAAAAAGCAATGCGCCTAAACCAATATAAATAACAGCCATCAGGTATCCGAAGAAAACCATGAATTTTGAAAAAGATTCTTTGCTGAATATCATATCAATCCTGTTATTTCCTCTCTAAATATAACTGCTGAACTCCCCTTTAGCTTCTATTGATGATTGCTATCAGGCACTATTTCCTGATTAATTTAGACTACAAAGTGTTTACTAGTATAAATTACCTTAAGCATAAGGTTTGAATGAATCATCAAAATTACTAAAAAATGATGAATTCAGGCCTCTAACAGCCTGCAAAAGTAATTTTTTTTTTAAAGTTCAAAACATTTTTTTCAGGAACAGACAAATATCAATTTTATATTGATTTCGGATGTAGTGTGAAGATAAAGAATCTGAAAGAAAGTAACTCAAAAGGCAATTGCTTTAACGCTTTTTTTTATAAAGTGCATATGTTTCCATAAATAATGCCTTCCGGATTTGGCAAGATTCTCAGCTCATTGCTTTATTTCGTGTCTTTATTTTGCTTTGTTTTCGCCGAATGATATTTTTCGAAAAGATATTCTTGCTCATATTAATTTACAATTTAAATTTGCCGGCTTGAAATAGATAATAAACAGCCTTAATTCCGATCTAATTTTAATCAAATGAAAAACAGTATTCTGCTCATGGCATTAATTACGGCGGCACTTTTTACTGCCTGCACAAAGACACAAAAGAGTGATAATCCATTCTTTTCGGAGTATTCAACTCCTTTCAAGGTTCCGCCCTTCGACAAAATCGATACATCACATTACCTTCCGGCTTTTAATGAAGGTATAAAGCAACATGATGCCGAAATTAAAATCATCACTGATAATACTGCTGCTCCTGATTTTGAAAACACTATCCTGGCATTCGATAAATCAGGAAAATTGCTGAGCAGTGTCAGCAAAGTTTTCTTTAACATACAACAGGCCAATACAAACGATCAGATTCAGTCCATTGCCAAAACGGTTTCACCATTGCTCTCGAAGCATAATGATGATGTTTCGATGAACGCGGCTCTTTTTGCACGTATAAAAGCAGTTTACGAAAAGAGAAACGAAGCGGGTTTGGATGAGCAGCAAATTCGGGTCACAGAGAAATATTACCGTGACTTTGAGCGCCAGGGAGCGAACCTTACCGTTGATAAACAGGATCAATTGAGGAAAATCAACGAAAAGTTAGCTATGCTATCTCTTACTTTCGGTGAGAACATGCTGGCCGAAACAAATAAAAACTTTAAACTGGTAATTGATACCAAAGCGGATCTGGCTGGTTTGCCCGACGATGTTATAGCTGCTGCAGCAGAGGCTGCGAACAATGCAGGCGAAAAAGGCAAATGGGTTTTCACACTTGCCAAATCGAGTTGGATACCATTTCTGCAATACGCTCAAAACCGTGAACTCCGCGAAAAACTATATACAGCCTGGTTTATGCGTGGCAACAACAACAATGCAAATGACAATAAGAAAATTGTTGCCGAAATGGTTAGTCTGAGGGCCGAGAAGGCTAAACTATTGGGAAATGAGAATTACGCCACTTATGTTTTGGAACAGAATATGGCTAAAACCGTGCCTAATGTTGATGATTTCCTGGGTAAACTGATGGTTGCTGCTCTACCGGTAGCAAAAAATGAGCTGGCAGAAATGCAGAAAATTGCCGACGACGAAAAGGCCGGGTTCAAGATTCAGTCGTGGGATTGGTGGTATTATGCTGAAAAACTCCGTAAAGCCAAATATGATCTTGACGAAAATGAACTAAAACCGTATTTTAGCCTGACAAATGTTCGTGACGGTATGTTTGCAGTCGCCACAAAACTTTATGGCATTACCTTCGAGCAAAAGACTGATCTGCCGCTATATCATAAAGATGTTGAAACATTTGAAGTAAAAGAGGCTGATGGATCGCACCTCGGCATCCTTTATCTGGATTACTATCCCCGCGAATCGAAAGGTGGCGGTGCGTGGTGTACCGATTTTGTGCCAGCGGGATGGGAAAACAACAAAAGAGTTGATCCGGTAATTTCTATTGTATGCAACTTTACACCGGCTTCGGGAGACGCACCTGCATTACTTAACTGGGATGAGACTTCTACTATGTTTCACGAGTTTGGTCATGGACTTCACGGTTTATTCACGCAAGGAAAGTATTCGCGTACGGCAGGCAATGTTCCAACAGATTATGTCGAATTACCTTCACAAATTATGGAAAACTGGGCCAGCGAACCTGAAGTGTTGCGCATGTATGCCAAACACTATAAAACCGGTGAAGTAATTCCTGAGGCTCTCATCACAAAAATTCAAAATAGTTCCTTGTTCAACCAGGGATTTGTAACAGTTGAATACCTGGCTGCTTCCATACTGGATGTTGAATTCCACAAGCTTACCAGTCCGGCAACTGTGGATGTGCTGGCGTTTGAAAAGGAAAAAATGACCAAGGCTGGTCTGATTGAAGAAATAATTCCCCGCTATCGCAGCACGTATTTCTCGCATATTTTTGATGGCGGTTATGCAACCGGATATTATGTATACATGTGGGCAGCTGTGCTCGATGCTGATGCTTTCGATTATTTTAAACAATCGGGCGATATTTTTAATTCTGAACTGGCAGCTAAATTTCGTCAGCATTGTCTTGCCGAATGCGGCGGCGATGAAGGAATGACACAATACAAGAAATTTCGCGGACAGGAACCCTCTTTGGATCCATTACTTAAAAGACGCGGACTGAAATAAATCCTGACACTTCAAATCCAGCCTTGTTTTGCTTTTTTGCAGAACAAGGCTTTTTTTTATTTTTTACAGCCAATAAGAATCATATTACCTTTACGAAAATAACTAAACCATTTTCAACGTCTAATAAAAACATCAAAAAAAGTTCAGGCTTCATGGCAGAATATATGCTTTCAAAATCAACATATATACGTGGTTTACAATGCCACAGATCTTTGTACCTGAATAAGTTCAGGCCCTATCTCCGCGATAAGATCACCGAAGAACAACTGGCTAAATTTGCCCGCGGACATGCAGTCGGAAAAGTAGCACAGCAGCTTTTTCCCGGTGGAATTGCAATGTCGCGACCGGCAAAGCCCTCAGCACTCAAAACTGCTCAACTCATCAGCGAAGGATATCCGGTGATATATGAAGCCTGTTTTATTTTCGAAGATGTAATTATTGCACTCGATATACTTGTGAAATCTGAAAACGGCTGGCATGCCTACGAAGTGAAAAGCAGCCTTGCACTCAGCAATGTTTATTATAATGATGCGTTTTTGCAATACCATGTAATGGTTGGTGCAGGGCTGAAGCCGGAAAAGTTTTTTCTGATAAACCGGAATCCTGAAGTAGAGTTGACAGAGACAAGCAATTTGAACGAAGCATTTGTTTTTACGGACGTGAGTTCACAATGTGAATTGAAGGAAGCTGCTATCAGTCAGAACATTGGGCATATGCTTGAAGTGTTGAAACGTGACAAATCGCCGGATATTTTTCCAGGCATGCATTGCATGAAACCATACCCATGCGATTTCAGAGGTGTATGCTGGAAAAAACTGACAAAAGCCGAACAAGAGGAAATTATGGGAAACAATGGTTAAGATTGCAGGAATTCAGTTTCCGGAATTCAAAAAGCAAAGTTCAAAAAGCAAAGTTCAAATAGAAACAAATAAGTAAATGAAAATTATTGATCTTACTCACACAATTAGTCACGGAATGTCTGTTTTCCCGGGCGAAGCCGAACCATCGGTTATTCGTGATCCTTTGCCAGAAGATGCCGGTTATGTTACGCACCGCCTCGAATCAAATATGCATACCGGAACGCATATTGATGCACCTTTTCATGCAAAAAGCGACACAATAACCATCGACAAATATCCTGTAGAATTCTTTTCAGGTTCAGCTGTAGTTATTGATGTAAGAGGGATTGAACAAATTGTTATGAATCCTGAATGGGAAACACTTTTTTCTGAAAACAAAATAATTATTTTCTGCACCGGATACAGTAAAAATTGGAAAACAGAAAGTTACTACTTTGAATACCCGGAATTTGACCCTGAAATAGCCAGGTCGCTTGTAAAAAATGGTGTCAGAATAGCCGGTTTTGATTCACCATCGCCAGATAAATCGCCATTTGAATTTCACAGCATCTTTCTGAAGGAAGAAAAATTCCTGATTGAGAACCTGGCAAATCTCGAAAAGCTAATTGGTTTTGGAAAGATTACGTTTATGGCATTCCCACTCAAAATAGAAGCTGAAGCCTCTCTTATCCGGGCAGTAGCAATGATAGAAGAATAAGCGAAATAATTATTTGCAGAGCTCCTTTACTTTGTTTTCGAGGTCTTCACCACGTAGTTTCTTCGCCACGATTTTACCTTTTTTGTCAATCAGCACAGTGTATGGAATTGAAGTAACTCCATAGGTTGCAGCTCCGGCGGATTTCCAGTATAGTAAATCGCTCACATGGTTTATCCAGATAAGATTGTCCTTGGTAATTGCTTTTAGCCAACTGTCGCGGTCCTTATCCAGCGAAACGCTGAAAACTTCAAATCCTTTGTCGTGGTATTTGTTGTAAACTGCCACAACATTAGGGTTCTCTTTTCTGCATGGACCACACCAGGAAGCCCAGAAATCAATCAGCACTACTTTGCCTTTCAACGACGAAAGTTTCCTGATATTTCCATCCGGGTCTTTAAGAGCAATCTCTGGTGCAGATGAACCAATGGCTGTTTTGCGTTCAACTTCAACCTGCCGGTGCCGTTGCTGAACAAAACTATTCTCCGGATATGCTTTAAAAGTAGCCGCATCTATTTTATCGATAATATCGAAATCATTGGTCATATCCAGTTTATCCTGGAAAAACATCCAGGCCAGGGATGCGGGATGCTTTTCAATCTGACTTTTTAAAGCTACTTTCTGTAATGAGTCGTTAGAGCGAAATTGATTGATAATTACTGCAGAGAAAGAATCACGCATGGGTGACGACTGAGCATCCTGATATTGCTGATTCAGAGTGGTCTTACGGCTTTCATACATCTGTGATGCATTCATTGCGCTATATAACAATTGAGTATGAAACGATCCTTCAATAGCTGCATCACCGCCCAGTTTTGCTCCAACAGTTTTAATACTGATATTTTCGCCCGGAGTTAAAATTACCATAATGTAATTTTTATCATCAAGCCTGAGCCTGAAGACATCGGTAGCAGTGATGGGTGCAACAAGTTTGAAGTTTCCTTTTTCATCAATTTCTGAAGAAACAAAAATCCATGGATTATTGCCGTTAAGGGTATCAAGATAAATTTGCTTGTAAGTGCCTTTATCCGTTAAGGTCCCATTTATTATGACAGGGTTTGCTGATTTCTGTGCCTGTGTTAATGAATAGAACAAGACTGATATTATGATCAGTATGAGGCTTTTAGGTGGTAGATTCATAGAATTGATTGGTGTAGTTAATAAGGGACAAAAATAGAGAATAAACTTATATAATTAAGGATTGTAATTTGTTCTATTCGTTAAAAGATCAAAATAGCTTAAATACCGGGCCAAATGGAATATAAGAATTCTGAAATTAAGGTTCTACCACCAATCGAATGGGATTTTGCTCCCGGGGGCCAGAAGACCGAAGACCGAAGACCGAAGACAGAAGACCCCGCGCAATTGAAATTACTTAAACCATTGGAAAACAGGTAAAATAAGTCAACTGTCACTAATTCTGCTACTTGTAATGAAAAAAAAATTCTTTGGACTAAATTCCGACTACCGACTACCGACTTCCGACTCCCGACTTCTGACTCCCGACTTCCGACTTCCGACTTCCGGCCAACTATATTAACAGCAGATTCAAAATTAATAAGATTCTTTGATCTGATACTGCAGCATATTTATATACATTTGCACTGTTTTTCGATTCACAATCTAACAAAATATTTCAATGCCAAAGATTTCGCAACGTGGCATGCAGATGCCTGCTTCACCTATCCGCAAACTGGTTCCTTATGCCGAAGCTGCAAAAAAAAGAGGAATAAAAGTATATCATCTGAATATTGGCCAGCCTGATATCAAAACCCCTCAGGTAGCTCTTGATGCAATACGCAATTACGATGAAAAAGTTATTGAATACAGTCATTCGGCCGGAAATGAATCCTACCGCAAGGCTCTGGCCGAAAAATACAGCAGCCGTGGTATAAATGTTGATCATAACCAGATACTTATCACCACCGGAGGTTCCGAAGCGATTCTATTTGCGATGTTCTCCTGCATGAATCCCGGAGACGAAATTATAATTCCTGAGCCATTTTATACAAATTATAATGCGTTCGCGTTAACAGCCGGTGTTGTTGTAAAACCTATTACTGCGAATATTAAAAATGGTTTTGCTCTTCCTCCAATCAGCGAATTTGAAAAAGCCATTACAGCCAGAACCAAAGCTATCATGGTTTGTAACCCGAATAATCCAACAGGTTACCTTTACAGCAACGAAGAATTGATGCAGTTACGCGACCTTGTTTTGAAACATGATCTGTATCTTTTTGCTGACGAAGTTTACAGGGAATTCTGTTATGGCGGTATGGAACATTTGTCGGTCATGAAGCTGGAAGGGCTTGAGCAACATGCTATTATGGTGGATTCCGTTTCGAAAAGATACAGTGAGTGCGGTGTAAGAATCGGGGCTTTGGTTACAAAAAACAAGGAAATTGTGCAATCAGCTTTAAAATATGCACAGGCAAGGCTTAGCCCGCCATCGTTAGGCCAGTTAGTTGGCGAAGCATCACTGAAGACTCCTGATTCTTATTTTATTGAAGTTTATGACGAATATATTGCCCGCCGTGATTTTGTAATTGATGAACTCAATAAAATTTCCGGTGTTTTTGCGCCAAAACCCAAAGGTGCTTTTTATGCAATAATAAGTCTGCCTGTCGACGACAGCGATAAATTCTGCCAGTGGTTGCTCGAAGATTTTAACTACGAAAATCAGACGGTTATGCTGGCTCCTGCATCTGGATTTTACGCAACACCAGGCCTTGGAAAAACCGAAGCACGAATTGCCTACGTGCTGAAAATAGATGACCTGCGAAATGCAGTTAAATGTCTGGAAGAAGCACTGAAAGTTTATCCGGGAAGAGTCTGAATTTGAAGATTTGAAGATCTGAATTGTGAGATTGGGAGTGGAGATAGATTTCAGATTGCGGAATGTGGATTTCGGATTAGTATGTAGAAATTGAGATTTACTATTCCCGGTCAGCTTTGATTCCCTAACCCCCAAGCCCTAAACCCTAACCCCTTTTAATAAAAATGAGCATTTTTCCGTTAAATGTTGAGTTTTCATAGTGACACAATGTAGAAATTGCGATTTACTATTCCCGGTCAGCTTTGATTTACCAACCCCTAACCCCTAATCCCTAAACTGGACAAGCCAGAACCAAAAAAGATTTGAATAATGAATATCGAATAATGAATATCGAATAATGAAGTAAAAATAAGAAGAATGGCATTGAATAAAACACAATGATGAATTCAATAGCATCAATACTTCGAAATT
>JBBQUX010000044.1:0-25004 GCA_038212135.1 Bacteroidales bacterium
GCGCACCCGATGACAATGACAACAACAACCTACTTCTGGAATCAGGGGGATTATGGTGCACCAATTCCAACTTTCAGCTCAACCAATGCCAAAAAAAATACAGTTATGCTTGATTCATGGCTATCAACAGGTGGTGCTTGCGGTGGCTTTAACGGTATTCTTAAATCAGAAGATAATGGCTTGGGTAACTTTGTAAATTCAAACGTTCCTCAACTTCTTCAGAACAACGCAGCTCAGGCTGGTATCCCTTTAACAACACAGGATGGTATGCTTGCCGGTGTAGTTCCAACTTCAGGAACACTTGGTATTCCCACTCCAATGCTTGACCTTTTAGGTGATGGTAGTGCCAATGGAAACACATTTCTTGTTTATGATGGTTCATGGTATTGTTTGACAGGAGCCGTAGGGCCTACAGCCACAAACAGGGTGTTGATTGCCCAGATAACTACTGACGGTATTTTTCATTTCGAGTTAAATATGCAAATCGGGACTCCATTAGGCGGAACTGAGAAGTATGTTCATAGCAACCCTACTGGTGTTGAACGCTCAATACCTAGCCTTATTCAAACTCATTACCCTACTGCTCAGCTTCCTTCGGTTAGCATTACCGCTCCAACAGAAGGCGCAAACTTCGCTCCTTTGGCTCCTATTACACTTACAGCTACTGCAGCTGATATTGATGGTACTGTTTCGTCAGTTGAATTCTTTGCTGATGGAGTTTCCAAAGGTTTTGGAACGTTAAGTGCTGGTTCCTGGTCACTTAATTTGGCAGCCGGTTTGGCCGAAAAGCTAACTCCGTATGTACTTACAGCTAAAGCAATTGACAATGATGGCCAGTTTACAATTTCGGCTCCTGTTAATATCAATGTAGGCAATGCTGCTCCGGTAGCTACCATGACTGCTCCGGCTAACGGAACCGTTTATATTACAGGTGATAATGTTACTGTTAGTGCTACTGCTGTTGACCCTGACGGAACTGTTGCATCCGTTAAATTTTACAATAACGGTGTTTTAATACCGGGTACAGTATCATTATCTGGCGGTGTATACAGCCAGGGATTTACAACTTCAGTTTTAGGTACTTTTGCATTAACTGCCAAAGCAACGGATAATCTTGGTAAAGAAGGCCCGGCTTCTGCTGCACGTTCAATTACAGTTAATGCCAACCAGCTTCCTGTAGTAGCCATAACAGCTCCTGCCGCCGGTTCACAACCGGGTTTAGGTGTTTCTTTAACATTAACAGCTACTGCCAGCGATCCTGATGCCAGCGGATCAATTTCATTAGTAGAGTTCTTCAGCGGTGCAACACTCTTAGGAAATGGTACTCTAAGCGGTGGTATATATAGTTATACATATACACCTGCAGTTCAGGGCCCGGTTACTTTTACCGCAAAAGCTACTGATAACAAAGCTGGTGTAACAACTTCAGCCCCGGTTACTGTTACTATCACCGATTTTAATGTTGCATATGCAATTTCATTCCTCAGCCAGCCATGTAATATTGAGTCCGCATGTATGCCAATTCGCGCAGTTAGCGCTGTAACAGGTGTAAACGGTTATAACTTTACTGTTCAGTATGATCAAACCAAGGTTGTACCAACAGGTAATATTACCGTTAGCGAAGATTTAATCAGCGCAGCGATATTAAATGGCGGGCTGGCAGCAGCAGTTACTGATTACACCACATTTATTGATGCAGCAAACCATAAAATCAACATTGGTATCTTTTTCAATGCTACTGCAGGTGCAGGTGCCACTTTTGAGGGAATAGGCGATGTTTGTTGTGTTGAATTCACCAAAACCGGAACTTTCTTATCAACTGACGTTGCGGTGTTCCATTTTACTGAAATTATTGAAAGTTACCCTTCACTTCCTGCTGCACTCAAAACAGGATCAGATGGTAATTTATCAACTTATGCAGCCACAGCACACAGCGGAAACCTCCAATTCTGGAGCGACTTAAGCCCGATCAAATATGACCCTCTGAATCCAAGTACCTACTTAATTACGAAAATATCAGGTTGTAATTCAGCAACACCTTTTGTTACTCCTGATTTAACAGGTAGCTTCACTTATAACATCAGCAATGGAACTTCTGTTGATATTAAAAGAGATATTGTTGACACAACAAATGTGCACAGTGTAATCAGTTCATATGATGCTTATATGGCAGCATTAGTTTCTGTTAAAGGTACATCATTGATTAACTGGACTCCTTTTGTTTATCAGATGATTGCTATGGATGTAAACCGCGACGGTTTAGTAACAGCGGGTGATGCCACACAGATTAATCAGAGAGCAGTAAGGTTACTTCTTGCATTCAACCAGATTGACGCATTGGCGAAAGACTGGTCATTTGTCTCGAATACCGAGGTTGCCAGCAATCCTTCATACCTGATTTCTACTACTTTCCCGGAAAACGATTTAATCGGTTATTCGAAATACAAAGTTCCTGTTGTGGCTGTATGCCAGGCTGTACCAGTTGTTAATGCAGCTGATTGCCCAACCATTACAGATGAAGACTACATTGGCGTATTAATTGGAGATGTTGATGCTACTTATGCAACCATTGCAGCAAACGGAACAATTAAGAGTGCAACAGCTGATACTGCCGAAATCGTATTTGATTTGGAACATGCGACATTCAACAATGGCCAGATGAGCATTCCGGTCTCTTTAATAAGCGCTGAGGTTGTAAACTCATTCGACTTTGACCTTTTGATAAACGACCTGAATGCAACGGTTCAATCGGTAGTTAGTCAGTACAACTTTGATTTAAGCTGGAATTATATTGAAAACGAAAACATGTTAAGTGTTGCTTCATTTAGTTTGAATCCGATACCAACTCAAAATGCGATTTCAGTAATTCTTAAACTTACAACAGCTCATGCTGTTACAAGCAGCGATTTAACCGGAACTTTAGCTCTGGTAAACGGCAAATTGGCTAATCTGGTAATAGTTGATGCTACTACCGGAATCACCGATAGCAAAGAAGCTAATATCCAGGTTTATCCGAACCCAACTTCAAATGTCTTAAACATTGAAGTATCGGAAAATGCCAAGATCCAGCTTTTAGATTTAAATGGCAAACAAGTTGTTGCAGAACAAAATGTAAACGCAAATCAGAAGGAATCGATAAATGTATCGAATCTTGCTAATGGAGTTTACATGGTTAAGATTTACAACAATGAGTTTGTAACTATGAAAAAAGTAGTAATTAAAAAATAGTTTTTTATATCCGTTTTTTATTGGAGACTGCCTCGTAACCGGGGCAGTCTTTTTTCGTTCTATATTTTGCGAACGATCCGGTTTGTTGTAAAAATTGCGGCTGCCATTCGTTTAAAGCAAACTCTTTTGGTGAATATCCGTATTTATTTCGGAATTTTCTGATAGATATTTAACAATACTTCGTTAAACTTTTGCATTGGACTGAAATTCAAATAGTTATGAAAACAAGTTATTCATATTCAAATGTTTGAAAATCAGCTCTTTGCGTTTTTTGCGTCTTTGCATGAGGCAAAAAAATAACGGACTATTGATTTAAAGTACTCATCAATTATTATGCTAACAGTTTGATAATATCTTTTTCATACGTTAATCATACTCAACCTGTACTTTTGGGAAACTTAATTCTATGATACCCAAAGGTACTATCCGAATATCTGGTAAAATATCTGCTGAAGATCCACAGGCATTTAACTTTCATATTCTTGAATCTCACAGATTGAGATTTTTGAATTCGAAAGTAACAAATCTTCTATCCAGGCTTCTCCTCCATCTCTTTGCCGACTATTACCCTACTCTAAAACACTAGTTAACCTGATGAAGAAACCAAAACGCAGGATCGATATACTTGTAGTTTCTGATATACATTTAGGCACTTACGGTTGTCATGCAAAAGAACTGCTGCATTACTTAAAAGGCATCAAGCCTAAGGTCGTAGTTCTGAATGGTGATATCATAGATGTATGGCAATTCAGCAAATCGTATTGGCCCAACAGCCACATGAAGGTAATAAAACATCTGATAAGCTGGATGGGGAAAGGCATTAAAACTTATTATGTTACGGGCAACCACGATGAGATGCTTCGAAAGTTCGAAGGACTGAAAATGGGTGCGCTCAACATTGTAAACAAGGTTGTGCTCACCTTGCCTGATGGAAAAAAAGCATGGGTATTTCATGGAGATGTTTTTGATATTACCATGCAGCATTCCAAATGGTTAGCTAAATTAGGTGCTGTAGGTTACGATACCTTAATATTGATAAACAGGCTGTTTAATTTCTTCTCCGAAACGGTTTTCAAAAAGGGGAAATTATCACTATCGAAAAAAATAAAGGAAAGCGTTAAAACAGCAGTGTCATTTATAAACAACTTCGAACAAACCACCGCCGATATAGGAATAAGCAATAATTACGATTATGTGGTCTGTGGCCATATCCATCACCCCGAAATCAGGACTATCAGTAACTCCGATGGCAGCATAACTTACCTTAACTCAGGCGATTGGGTCGAAAATCTATCCGCTCTTGAGTACACTGATGGCAAATGGTCAATATATAAATTTCAGGAAATTGATAAGATGGAAATGGAAATGAACAGGGAAGAGGAGGAAGAAGATGAGCTGAACAGCAACCAGCTTTTTGATAATATGTTTCAGGAATTTAATCTGATGCGTCAATGAGGATTTTATATGCCATACAAGGCACCGGCAACGGGCATTTAAGCAGGGCACGTGATATTATACCTGTGTTACAGGAAAATCACGAATTGGATCTGTTGATAAGCGGTTCGCAGGCTGATGTGGAATTACCGTATCCGGTAAAATATCGTTTTAAAGGTCTTGGTTTTATTTTTGGTTCAAACGGCGGAATTGATTTGGTTGAAACTTATAAAAAGAACCATATCAAAGTTCTGCTTTCCGAAATTAACAACCTGCCGGTAAATGATTATGATTTGGTTATCAACGACTTTGAACCAGTTTCGGCCTGGGCCTGTTACCTGAAAAATATAAAATGTATTTCCATAAGCCACCAGGCAGCTGTTTTAAATAAAAAAGCACCTAAGCCGCAAGATGGAGATATTATCGGGAAATCGATTTTAAAAAATTATGCGCCGTCGGACAAAAAATATGGTTTCCATTTTAAGGAATATGCCGAAAATATTTTTACACCGGTTATACGCTCGCAGGTGCGCGACCAGATTGTTAAAAAAACCGGGCATTACACCGTTTACCTGCCTGCTTATGATGATAAGCGGATTTTAAAGGTTTTAAAACTATGTGGCGATACACGTTGGCAGGTTTTCTCAAAACACAATAAACTGTTTGCCGGGTACAGAAATATAACTATCCAGCCTATTGATAACGAAGCTTTTGTTAAAAGCATGGCTTTATCGGATGGCGTATTATGCGGAGCCGGTTTCGAAACTCCTGCTGAAGCACTGTTTATGAAAAAGAAACTCATGGTCATTCCTATGAAAGGGCAGTATGAGCAACAATGTAATGCGGCAGCTTTAAAGGAAATGGGTGTACCTGTATTGAAAAGCCTGAAGCCTGAAAATGTGAAAAAGATTATAAACTGGATTGAAAAAGGCAGTGTTGTTGAAGTGGATTATCCCGATAAAACAGAGGAAATAATAAACCGTATACTTACGGCTCACACTGATACCGAAACTGCTGAGACAAAGGCAGAAGCAAAACCGTATTCAGTAAAAAAATTCAGAAACCTGGTTCTTAAAAAGATTGTGGCACAGTTGTAAACCAAGGCATATGGATTTTGCGAGAAGAGATTTTGGTCCCGATTTTAAATGGGGAGTATCAACTGCGGCTTATCAGATAGAAGGTGCATGGAATGTTGATGGGAAAGGTGAATCTGTATGGGATGTGTTTTCGAATACCAAAGGCAAAATATTCGAAGGACATACCGGGAAAACAGCGTGCGATTTCTATCATCAATATACTCATGATATAGCATTAATGGCCAGCATGGGAATTCAGAATTTTAGGTTTTCGATATCGTGGAGCCGCATAATTCCTAATGGAAGCGGTAAAGCAAATATGAACGGAATTGAATTTTACAACAGGGTGATTGATTTTTGTTTAGACCTTGGAATCGAACCATGGATTACCCTCTATCATTGGGATTTGCCTTATGAACTCGAAAAAAAAGGAGGCTGGACAAACAGAGATATTATCAGTTGGTTTGGTGATTATGTTGATTTATGCATAAAACATTTTGGCGACAGGGTAAAGCATTGGATGATACTGAATGAACCTATGGTTTTTACCGGTGCCGGGTATTTTCTGGGGGTTCATGCACCTGGCCGGAAAGGGCTCAATAGTTTTCTGGCAGCAATTCACCATGCAGCTATGTGCCAGGCCGAAGGAGGAAGGATAATACGATCGCTATTACCTGACGCACATATCGGAACTACATTCTCATGTTCTCTTATCCATCCCTACACCAATTCAGAAAATGATACATTGGCGGCAAATCGCGTTGATGCGTTGCTGAACAGATTGTTTGTTGAACCCCTGGCGGGCCTTGGCTACCCTGTTAATGACCTTAAATTACTACAACGTCTGGAACCATTTATTAAAGACGGCGACGAAAGCAAGCTTGCTTTTGATATGGATTTTATAGGAGTTCAGAATTATACCAGGGAAATTATAGCATTTTCACACTTTACACCTTTAATATGGGCAAAAGTGATTAAAGCCAATAAAAGAAATGTGGAAATATCCGACATGAACTGGGAAGTTCATCCTGAATCAATTTACGAAATGTTGTTGCAGTTTGGAAAATACAAGAACTTTAAGGAGATCATAGTCACCGAGAATGGGGTTGCCTTTCCTGATGTTGTCTTCGACGGAGTGGTATATGATATAAAAAGAAAAGAATTCCTCGAGCAATATATTTCGCAGATATTAAGGGCGAAACTTGAGGGTATTAATGTGGCAGGTTATTTTGTATGGAGTTTCACTGATAATTTTGAATGGGCCGAAGGCTACAAACCAAGATTTGGCCTGGTTTATGTTGATTTTAAAACACAAAAGCGTATTATTAAATACTCAGGGCACTGGTATAGTGAGTTAATGTATGGTAACACGAAAATGAGTCAATATGCAACTGCAAAGATTTAAGTTTGAAACTACCTCAATTTAGGAAAGAGAATGATTTAAAGAAAAATCCCGAAAACCTGATTGTAACCAATCTGCAAAAAGCCAATGGTAATTATTATTACCATACTGAAAAGTTTTCCTGATAATTCAATTCTATTATCATTGGCCACAAACGTATTCTCGATAGTTAAAAGCTCTTACCACATTCTATTTTATCGTTCTGATGATTGTATTATTTGTAATAGGAAAGAATAAAATGCGCGAAAAGAAAATATGAAAAGAACGACAAACACTGAAGAAACGAAGAACCACTTACAGGCTATAAAAATGGAGGGTAATTTACAAAATCAGCTGTTTTTTTACGTGGTTTTGTTTTGTGAAACTCAAGTCCTGAATCCATCATTCTGATCAACGATTTTAACTCGGCTAAGTTGGTTATTACATAATCCGCACCAGCTTCAAGGTATAATTCTTTCCTTTTATATTCCGGTGTTTCCGGGTGAATATGCTGTAACATACTGATTTCTTTTTTAGTTTCCCAATTCGTTTCTTTTTTTACAAGGTAATTCGCCAACCCGAAATTTTTGAGATAAGCACTATATTCATCTGATAATCAGCACTGGGTTATTCCCCTTTGCAAGCTATTACAAAAGTGCCTTAAAACTCAACTAATTCTATCTTCAATTCATACAACACACTTTCTATTGTATCAACAAGTTTCTGAATATCATGAGGATAAATCTGCCCGATGTTAGCAATGCGGAAACAATCCGTTTTATTGATCTTACCCGGACTGATTACAAATCCCTTTTCGTTCAGATTCATTCTAAACTTTTCGAAGGAGAAGTTCGGATGATCGGGATAAATGAAAGAAGTAACAATATAACTCCGCATATGTGCCGGAAGATACATTTCGAACCCTAATTCTCTCATTTCGCCAACCAGCAAAGCATTGTTTATTGAATAACGTTCGGCTCTTCTATTTATTCCGCCTTCTCGTTCAAGTTCGTTCAACGCTTCACGAAAAGCAAGCAATGCTTGTACGGGAGGAGTAAAACGAAATGCACCTGATGTATTTAAACCAACCCATTGATCATATAAATCGAGGCTTAAAGAACGTATCTGAAATTTACATTGATCTAATGCAGTGCGTTTTACCAGCACAAAACTGAAACCGGGTATCCCTTCAATGCTTTGATTGGATGATGAAATTAAATAGCTTATATTTAATTCTCTCATATCGATATCATAAGCGCCAAAAGTGCTGATAGCATCCACAATATAAACTTTATTAAACCGGCCTGCAATTTCCCCAATTTCAGAAATCGGGTTCAGAAGGCCGGTGGCTGTTTCAGAATGTATTGCAGCAATATGTGTAATGGTTGGATTATCATACAAAGTCGATCGGATTTCTTCCAGGTCAGGTAGCTGGTTCTCGTTGTATACGAGTTCAATCAGGGGTATTGAATATATATGGGCAATCTTGCTTATGCGCCGGCCATAAGCTCCGTTTACAATGTTCAGCAGCTTGCCGTTTGCAGGAATAGCTGATATAAGTGTGGATTCTATACTGAAAGTACCGCTTCCCTGCATAAGAACAGTTTCATATTCCGGTGATTCGACATGCGCCAGTGTAAGTAACATTTTTCTGATTTGGCTAACCTGAGAAATAAAACCGGTATCGCTTGAGTCCAGGTCTGTCAGAGTTGCTTCTTTAACACTTTTTGCTGTTGTTACAGGTCCGGGTGTGAAAAGCAATTGGTCTTTTTTATGTTTTAAATCTGAGAGTGTCATTTTTCCGGGTTTTTAGTAATTAACTTATTCATACTGATATTGATAACAAAAAGATTTTTATTGGTAATGTTAAGGTGAGAATAGATTTTTACAAGCATCCTAATTTATACAGCATTCAAAATGACGGCTTTGTGTCATATAGTTAGTTTCAGTACATTCTTGATCAGGCATACAAAAAATTGCGGTGTTTGCTTCAATAGGTGGAAGCTCATCCACACTGTCATTCTTACTACTTTCCAATTCATTATCATCGAAGTAGGCTGTAAAGTCGAAAGTTTTTGGCATGGCCTGATATACTTTGTTTTCTGTTTTCGCTTTCGGATTTTGTTTTTCAATGGCTAAAGTCTTCTTAATAAAAGAGATTTTAGTAAACACGGAAAACGAATTAATTAAATACTGAAATAGTTTTTTCATGATAGACGATTATAAAGCTTACCGGTACAAAGATCGTAGTGTATTGTTAATAAACTATTTGGAAATAATTAAGATGCAGTTATTTCTGGATTTATATTTAGTCGGATTTTGAAAATTCCTAAACGACATCACCCGATTTACCTGTATAGTGTCAATAAGAAAACTCATCATTTTACATAAAAATACTCATTTTCTTTAATTTTAGTTTTGGTATGCAAAACTCAAACTTCTGTGCGCGAGGACTTTCCCCTACAGCGGACTAAGGGGTGCGCGTGAGCAAAACTCATTTTATACTCGTTTTCTTATACACACCATATACAGTCAGGAATAGGTTTTGTCAAACTCTGATTCGGCTTATTTGGGATATAAATCAGTCCTGACGTTACTTCTGTAAGGTCATTACAGGCCGATACTTACCAACTTGTATTAATCGTCCCCTTCGAAAAATTCCGCAAAGAACTCAAATTTTTCAGCTTGACTATTGGTAAGTTCCGCATCAGCCTCCGACTTTGAAATAGCGAAATCTTCAATCAACCTGTCTTTTGCTTCTTCGGTTAAACTGTCAAAATCAGTAAATTCGTCCAGCGTAAATCCTTCGCAACCATAAAGTTCGTATAATTCATAAGCACTTTGTGGGTCTGTGTTTATTTCATGAACCAGGTCCTGAACATTAAATCTGTCTTCTTTTGAAAATGTTACTTTGATATTTGTATTCATATAGATATAATATACATGTGAAGAATTAAGTATTCTGTAATTATCAGTGACAAAGGTATATTCCAGATATTGTTCAAACGTTAAAGTTCGTTTAAGTAAAGATTAATAAAGGATACACTTAATGTGAATCAAATATTATTGTATGTATTGAAGAGGTATTCTGATTCATACCCGGATTTTTTCGTTCAAAAGATTTTTTCTTGATTTTTAATACTCACCAGGAGTATTTAAAATACTTCTTCTTAAAAATAAAATGCAACATTCACCACCCCAATTATTAACGGAACCTGCACCAATAAAGACTTTTACGAAGCACAAAGGGGTTCTTTAATGGACTCCTAACCTGATTTTGTTACCAATGCATCCGAGCTTTACAACCTTACCGGAGATTTGAAATGGGTTTAGGATCATAAAATAAGTTGTGAAAAAACGTTGGATTACAGCGCGAGAAGGATATGTGAGTGCATGGCGACAATCTTGTGTTTCCTGTAAATTTTATGGACATTGTTTAAGGTATTTGTGACGATACTTTCCGGCGTAATGCTATTCTTGATAAGATCGAAGTGTAAAAGCGATAAAAACAGGATCTTGAAATTCGAGGTTAATTCGGAAAACAAAACGATAGCAGTAAAATATATTTCTACCTGAATTAGTTAATCAAGTTAAACAATAAACCTTGTCCGTGTGTTTGGTTTCTCGCACATATGTAGGAAATTGTATTCAAAAGAGTAGTATATTTGACCGTTATTTTTACCAGAAATCAAAACGGAATCAGTTTTCTCGATTTTGGCCGCTCTGTCAGCGGGTCTTATTTGATAAACAAATAAACAAAATGATTGAATAAATTCAACCCAGACTAATTGAAACAGATTATGAATCCGATCGTAAGAAATGTTTTAGCCGTTGTTGCAGGAGGCGTTTTCGGAAGCGTTGTGAATATGGGAATTGTCATGATAAGCGGATCCGTAATTCCGCCACCCGAGGGTGCTGATGTTACCACTATGGAAGGCTTAAAACAGTCGTTACATTTATTCGAACCCCAACATTTTATTATGCCGTTTTTGGCTCATGCTCTTGGAACATTTGCCGGTGCTCTTGTGGCTGCTCTGATTGCCTCAAGTTATAAAATGTATTTCGCTTTGGGCATAGGAGTTTTTTTCCTGGCGGGAGGAATTGCAAACATATTTATGCTTCCCTCACCAACCTGGTTTACTGTTTTGGACCTGGTGGGTGCCTATATTCCTATGGGTTACCTTGCCGGTAAAATGGTTGGCAGTAAGAAACAAGAACACTGAAAAATCGGGACTTATCTGAACTACCGAACAAATTTCTGGACAAGTCAAGTCCTGTAATCTCTATTTTTTTCTTCCAGCTTCCGTCTCCGAATTCCGTCTCCGAATTACGTCTCCGGATTACGTCTCCGGACTTCTGTCTTCCGACTTCTGTCTTCCGACTTCTGTCTTCCGTCTCCGGGCTTCCAGCCCTCAACTTACTGCAACTGTTCTTCCATAACCGGATTTAGCCGAACCGAGGTAATTTCCCTGTTTTTAAGTGCCCAGCCAACCATCGAATCCAGTACTAGGCGCAACTCTTTTCCTGAATCGGTCAGGCTGTATTCAACAAAGGGAGGAATAACAGGCTTTGCTTTCCGTTGAACAAGATTATCATTTTCGAGTTGTTTAAGATGCTGGATCAGCATTTTTTCGGTAATGGCCGGAATTAGTCTTTTCAGCTCACTGTATCGTTTGGTTCCGCTCAGCAAATTATATATTATTATGGGTTTCCAGCGGCCACCGATCTTTTCAAGTGTATAGGTAACAGGGCATTGTGTAAGCGTATTTTTCCGGTTGTCCTGGTTGGTGGAGGTTTCTTTGATCTTTGTCATTTGTACACACTTTGGGGTAAGTACTTGTATATAAGTAAGTGCAAATATAACTTTGTTCCGTCAAATAAAAATAAAAAATCATGAAAATTATAATAACAGGTTCTTTGGGGCATATCAGCAGGTCTCTGGTACAAAAATTAACAGTAGCAAAACACGATGTAACTGTTATCAGCAGCAATTCCGACAGGAAATCAGAAATTGAAGCTCTTGGAGCAAAGGCAGCCATAGGTACAGTTAGTGACCTGGCTTTTGTAACCGAAACTTTTAAAGGTGCCGATGCTGTTTATACCATGGTTCCTCCAACTTATGCTGCCCCCGACTGGAAACAGTATATTGCCGGTATTGGTAAAATTTATGCGCAGGCAATTGCTGCAGCAGGAGTAAAAAACGTTGTGAACCTCAGTAGTATGGGAGCTCATATGCCGGAAAACTGCGGCCCGGTCAGCGGTTTGTATTATGTTGAACAGGGTCTGAATGCTTTGGAAGGCGTTAATGTTATGCACCTTCGCCCGGGCTTTTTCTATTACAATTTCTTCGCGAACATTGGGATGATAAAGCACATGAACATTATTGGCGGGAATTATGGCGAAGGCGCAAAACTTGTGCTGGCTGATACCCATGATATTGCTGAAATTGCTGCTGATGAATTGCTAAGTCTTTCGTTTACAGGTAAAAGCATACGTTACATTGCAAGTGATGAAAAAACCACCGATGAGGTAGCATCAATTTTAGGGAAAGCCATTGGTAAACCGGACCTGAAATGGATAAATTTCTCCGATGCTGACACGCTTGGTGGTATGCTGCAAAACGGAGTTCCGGAGGAAGTTGCCAAAAACTATACCGAGATGGGTGCTGCCATGCATAGCGGTGAAATGGCGTCGGAATACAACAAAAGTCGTTCGGACTCATTCGGAAAAAACAACTTCGAATCGTTTGCGCCTGTTTTTGCAGCCGCTTATTCGCAGCAATAAACTACTGAAATAGTTACGGAAAGCGAGCTGATGCTCCTTTTTTTATTTCTTTGCCGGCTCAATCATATCCCAAAGATTTCCATATAAGTCAGCAAATACAGCAACAGTTCCATAGGTTTCTTTTATGGGTTGCCGAACAATTGTTACTTTGTTTTCGAGCAAATTCCGGTAATCTCTTTCAAAGTTATCCGTATTCAGAAACAGGAACACCCTTCCTCCGGTTTGGTTTCCAACCCGGCTTTTTTGTTCTTCGTTAGCAGCTTTCGCAAGCAACAGACAACATCCGGCTGAACCGGGAGGTGCTAACAGTACCCAGCGTTTTGATTCGCTCAGGGCAGTGTCTTCAACAAGAGAAAAATTCAATTTCTTAGTATAAAATTCAATAGCCTCGTCGTAATCGTTTACGACTAGCAAGATATGTGCTATATTTTGAACCATATTTTAATGATAAGTTTTGAGTTGTAATAAGTTTGAGATAAAGTTTGAGGTTACGGTTAATAATCTTTCACACAACACAATCAGTGTGGCTAAATAAATCTTTTTATTCAAACCCGATTGTTAGTCCAGCCTTAATCCTGACGTATCCATTGAAAAGTTATGCTTTAAAGAAATATCGCATTAATAGTGACGGACTTACACATCAATCCCTGTCTTTTATAAGTGATACCAGTTCAGCCATAGATAGTTTAGCGGATTGGTCGCTGCCCTCGAGCAATGAATCTGCCAGGTTGCGCTTGGTATTGTGCAGATGGATGATTTTTTCTTCAATGGTGTTTTGGGCCACCAGGCGGTAGATGGTAACCGGACGAATTTGTCCGATACGATGTGCCCTGTCCGAGGCCTGGTCTTCAACAGCCGGGTTCCACCATGGGTCGAGATGAATTACATAATCAGCCGCAGTCAGATTTAAACCCAGACCACCAGCTTTGAGACTGATAAGGAAAAGATCACTTTCTCCGCTCTGGAATTTTTTTACATTTTTCTCCCGGTCAGGCATAGAGCATGATCCATCTAAATACTGATAAGTAATTCCCAATTGATCAAGAGCCTTGCGCACTATTGCCAGGTGAGTAACAAACTGGCTAAATACCAAAGCCTTATGTTTGTTTTCGATCAGTTCGGCAACTATTTCGAGAAAAGTCGAAAGTTTTGAAGAACTGATGTTGATGGCAGGGTTAACTAAAGCCGGGTTGCAACAAGCTTGTCGAAGCCTTGTGATTTCAGCCAGGGCTTTCAGGTGTTTGGCTCCTTGTGCGCTATCGTCGTTTTCTATATTTGCAATGGCCTGCCTCCTTAAGGCTTCGTAAAATGCCATTTCTTCGATGCTTAGCTCTACTTTTCTGATAATTTCGGTTTTTGCCGGCAATTCTTCGAGAACGGCCGATTTTGTCCGCCGGAGTATAAATGGAGCAATTAACTTTTTCAGGTGCTTGCGGGCCAGTTCATTATCGGGTTTGATAAAAATATCGGTGAAATATGTGTGTGTCCCCAATAAACCAGGATTGATGAAGTTAAACAAATTCCAGATTTCGCCTAAGTGGTTTTGAACGGGAGTTCCGGTAAGTATCATACGAAACGGTGCCTGTAATTGCATGGCAGCCTTCGAGGTTTTAGTTGTATAATTTTTAATAGTATGTGCTTCGTCGAGAACAATGGTGGCAAATGTGGTTTGGGCAAAGGCTTTTTCTTCCGATTGCAGCAATCCGTATGATGTTATAAGCAAATCGCCGGGCTCGAGTGATTTCAACGTTTGCTCACGATTTACGGTAGTAAGTGATTTTATGGTAAGTGTCGGGGCAAATTTTGCAGTTTCGCTTATCCAGTTGGGAATTACCGACACCGGGCATATTACCAGGGCGGGGCCGGCATCAGAGCGATGCAGCAATATTGCCAATGCCTGTATGGTTTTACCAAGCCCCATATCGTCCGATAAGCAAGCACCCGCATCCCATTCGGCTAAGCGCGATAACCACCGGAATCCTTCTTCCTGGTATGGGCGTAAGTCGGCCTGCAGGGTTGAAGGTATTTGTGTTTCGGTATTTTGCACTAAATCTAAGCGTTGCTGGAAATCTTTCCACGATTTATCGGATTTCAGGTTTTCAACATCATCAAAGAAATCGCCCAAAGCAACCGAGGCGAATTTATTAATATGTAATCCATCCTTGCCCGCGGATGAAAAAGTACGTAGTTCATCCAACTGCTTTTTCAATCGTTCGCTCAATGCCAGGAATTCGCCTTGTTTCAGCTCAATAAAGCGGTTATGTCCTTTTTCGGTAAGTTGGAGCAACTGTTGGATTGTGAGCACGGTATCTTCGTCCACTTTCAGTTCGCCTTGCAGCTCGAACCAGTTGGTTTGCGATTTTATTTTAAGCTTCAGGTTACTGAAATTAGCGGTTCCACGTATTTTGAAACGTTCGCCCTCGGGCCATTCCACAACGCATTTGTCCTGATGCTTAGCAAGTATATCCAATAAATGAAGCGAATCCAATGGCTTGCCAAAAGCAATTAAATCGTTGCTGATTTCCATACTTTCCAGTTCCTGTATTTTCTCTAAAAGCATATCCGCTAATTCTGTCTCCAGTACAAGGTCGCGTGTTACCTGGAGTTGCTCCCCTTTTTCGTTGGCAATCAGGGTTTTACCTCCCTTTCCCGGTTTGCAGTAGGGCGGATGCAAGCCAAAGGGTTTGGCAAAAAGTTCAGCTTTTAATCCATCGCCAAGGGGCAGCAATTGCACCCTGATTCGTGAATCGGCAGACACTTTTTTAACTTTTGTATGCTCTGATACCGCTAAATCGGAATGTACCACGAAATGTGAGCTGAAATTACCCAATACCTGCATCAGCTTTTCTTTCCCAGCCTCTGGTACAACAATTTTTTGTTGTTTTATGGCTTCGATAACCTTTTGCTGCTGTGCGCTCAGATCGTAAATTTTATAGCGGGTATTCGTCTCTTTTTCAACAATAAACGACTGGGAAGCATCGGTGATATCGGTTGCCAGGGTGAAACCTTTTGTCGTTTTAATCACCTGAAGTACAGGGCGTGAAGCAATTAACTCAACTGCCAGATCGGTAGTTCCATCAAGGAAAACGTGAGGATGCCCGATAAGTTCTTTTATGGTATCGAATGGAAGGTAATACTCGTCGCCGTAATAATGGTTCGATAATTTTACATGTTTCGAAACCCGGTAATCCTGCTCAACCATTCCTTCAACCTTTCCGCTATAAAAAGTTTTAAGTGCTATATTTCTGCCGCCCGACCATTCTCCTTTTGCTTTACGTGTTTGTAAAACGGGTTGTATAAATTGATTTTTGAAATTCAAAAAGTAAATTACACGGTATTTGCCTTGTTCGTCTTTTCCGGAATTTTTACCGCTGCTATTTCCCATCGAAAGAAAAGAGTTAAGGGATTTCTCCCAGTCTTCCTGCCTTGAAATATGCGATAATGCCGGCTGGAAACCGAAATACCCTGATATAGTTTTGTACAAAGAAACATTTTCGATATCATCGTCCCATTGATTCAGAACGTAAGCGGCTTCGTAAGCCAGAAGGCGATATCCGTTATCCCATGCTTTCAGGGTGATCTGCATAGCCCTGGTCAGGACTCTTTTTTCCGGCTTGCGTTCAACCAGGTACAAAATCAGGAAACTGATAAGGCCATGATAATCCTCATTTTCTGCCAGGATATTTTCATGTAGTAGATTTAGTTTTAGTAAGAGCGCTTTCTTATCGTTGAGGGCATAATAAAGCACTGCTTTAAAAATATCATCGCTCGCGGTAAAAATCCTTTTTTGTAATGTGGTATTGATTTTTTCGAACACAGGAGCCGATTCCTCCGGTGCTGCCGAAAGTAAGGCTACAAAGTAGTAAATCGCATCGTGAGCCACATGTGGCAATTGTGATCCTCTTGAATACGAGCGCTGCGATTTCAAGGCTTTCTCGAAGGATGAAAGTGCTGTTTTTATATCTCCTCCCAGTAAATGAGTAAGGGCATTGATAGTGTGGTTTGCAACCTCAAAAACATTTTCTTCAAGGGCAACCTCAAAATTACCCAGGTGGTAGTTCTGGTGAAAAAGAACAGAAGAAAGTTTTGAAGAATTTTGAAGCGAAACAGTCGTTTTCAAATCCTCAATGAAATGATACAAATCAGCGAGAGGATCCAGAACGGTAAGGCATTTAAGAATTTTGTTAACCAACAACAGGTTGATTATTGAATAATTAACCATAGCAAGACTTTCCCTGTATGCTTCATTATCAAGCAAACCAGTCATGGAGTAGTTCATCCGGTCAAAACCATCATTCAGGAGTTTGGGTTCAATTACAGGGTATTTTTGTTTATCAAAAAGCAGGCTGTACAGAAAACTCCTCAATTTCCGCATATCCGAATCACTGTAATAAAAATGACTAAATCTGCCATTCACATACTCCCATTCCTCAGTATAACTATTGAGCTTTGGCAGCACAAAAATCAAGAATGCAGGAGAAACTGTAAAGTCGCGATCACCTGGCGATTTCACAAACAAACCCACTTGTGAAGCATTTTCCAGAAGTATCTGAACCAGTGCATTGGGTATTTTCCTTTTCTTCAAATTGCTTACAGGAAAATAGTACAGGGAGATATGTTCGGTTATCAGTGCCGCAACATCCAGCACATATTGTTCGTTTTCTGGTAATGAATTATAGTAATCAATCTGTTTTTGATTCATTGCGGATAACAGGTAAGAATTTAAAATACTAAAGTTACGTTTGCAGTTGAATTAGTGGAACTGCATGCACAATCGTTTGCAGCGGATGCTATTTATCCTTGGTAAGGGCTTTAAAAATCGGTGTAAAAGTAAAATTAAAAACTTTTCATTTTGATTTCTGTTTATAAATCAGGCAATCGGGTTCAAAACTTATTGGAACTAATTCCTGTTATTATTAACCAAACTGCAATTAGTGTCACTAAGAAAACTCATCATTTTACGCAAAAACGCTCATTTTCTTTAATTTTAGGTTTGGCAGTCAAAACTCAATCTTCTGTGCGCGAGGACTTTCCCCCACGGGGACTAAGGGGTGAGCGTGGGCAAAACTCATTTTAGACTCGTTTTCTTATAGGCACTAATTACATCTGACACTATGAAAATTGTTATTTTCGGTGCCAACGGCAAAACCGGCATCCTCTTAACCGAACAGGCTCTTGCCGCAGAACATACTGTTACAGCTTATATTCGCCGTAAAGGTGCTCATGTTCAGCAGCATTCCAACCTCAGAATTGTAACCGGAAACCTGAGTGATACTGAAAAAATAAAGGAAGCAATAGCTGGTTCGGATGCAGTAATTTCAACTCTTGGCGGAGGTTCGTTAACAAAACATTCACCTGAAATTATTGCAGGCATTAATCATATTGTATCTATTATGGAACATGTAAAAGTTGAGCGGTTTATTTACCTGTCGAGCATTGGTGCTGGTAATAGCCGAAACCTGATGAGTCCGGTTATTAGATTTTTCATTACATACATTATGCTTCGTGTTCCTCTGGCCGATCATTCTGCCAATGAGAACCGGCTTGAAAAAAGTACGTTGAAATGGACTATTGTTCGCCCCGGTGGACTAACAGATGAGCCTAAAACCGGGAATTTGCTTCACGGTAGTGATAATAAAATGCTGAAAGGAAGCCCTAAAATTTCACGTGCCAATGTAGCTTCTTTTATGCTTAATCAACTTACTGATAATACATATATTAATAAAGGCGTCTGGCTTTATGAATAAGTCAGTGGGAAAGGCGTGATTTTATGTTTGTTAATTTACCGATACCAAAAATTTAGTTCACTGTATCACTGGAATAGTGAAGTAAAACACCGAACCTTTACCTGGTTCACTCTCAACCCATATAGTTCCGCCCAGCATTTCGACATATGCCTTGGTTATCGAAAGGCCAAGCCCGGCACCGTCATAGGTTTTTGAGAGGGAATTGTCGGCCTGCGTGAAACGGTCAAAAATGGATTCCAGCTTGTCGTTTTCAATTCCTATGCCTGTGTCTTTGACAAAAAACCTGATGTATTTGCCTTTGTTTTCATAACCTGATTCAATAGCACCTTTGGAGGTATATTTAAGTGCGTTTTTTAGCAATTTTGATAGTATGGTCTCCAGTTTTTCCCTGTCGGTGCTAATAACTGTTTCCTCCTGAGCCTGTTCAGTTGTAATACTAAAATGTAAACCCTTTTTATCCGCTTCGGGTTTAAAAACGGCATACATGCTTTCCACCTGCCGGTTTACATCCACCAATGAAAAAGTAACTTCTGCCTGTTTGGATTCAATCTTCGAAATATCGATTAAATCAGTAATCGTGTTGAGCATTCGTAAACTGCTTTTTTCAATAATGGAAATGTATTCCTGCATCTGTTCAGCTGAAAGAGCGGAGGTTTTCAGCAAATCGGCAAAGCCAAGTATGCCATGCATAGGGGTGCGGATTTCGTGAGCTATGTTCGAAAGGAAAGCTGACTTTAGTTTATCGTTTTCTTCCGCTTTAAGCTTGGCCTGCTCAAGCGTTTTGCGCTGATTGAAATAATCCTGAAGCAGAATTCCGATATAGCTGAATTCGCCGTGTGAATGTTGAAGTTTTTTAATAGCTTTATTGTCCTCTGACTCAAGTATTTTAGTGATCAGATTCAACGGGCTGTAAACCCAAAGCCGGGCAAATAGAATAAATACAAAAAGAAAAAGTATAAAGAATACCACAATGATCAGCAGCAGGTATTTTGATGATTTAAAATTTAGGTTAAATGGACGGCTGAATACCAATTGCGATACGGTCTTACCCCGCCAGTCGGTAAGATTTTTCGAAACGACAACCGAATTGCGGTCATCATTTATGTCCTGACCTGATGGCTGCCTGAATTCAATTTTTGAACTGGTGATCCTGCTCAGCTTGGTTTTAAACGACTGATCCCAGAGCCTTACCAGAAAAGTATATCCCGAAGGTTCAGTTTTAGTATGAGAACGGTCGTAAGTCGGGTGTATGGAGGCAGCACTCACCTCAACAAGCCCTTCGGTTGTGAACAGAAAAAAATGGGAATACCGCGTTTTCTGCACACCTGCAACTGCTCTGCGCGGAATAAATCTGCGGGATAGAATTTTAAGGGATGATGTTTCGGTAATGATTTGAAAAGCAGTATCATATACACCGATATAATCTATTTTAAAGCTATTTATAGCTCCTATTATATGTTCATTGTACCATTTAGTGCTTCGGGTTTTAGTAAATTCAACGAGTTGATCCGAACGGGTGAAGTCATTTACTGCAATGCGCATGGATTCGGAATTAAGATCGAGCAACGACTCCACTTCGTTCGAAAATTGCTGACGGGCTGCATTATGAACCTGTTTTTCCTGCTGAAGTGTATATAGAAACAAATATGTGAATAAAAGCAGAAAAATAGCAGCGGATATAATAAGCAACAGAATGATCCTTGAATAAATGGTTTTGAGTTTTAACATTTAATCAGATTTTTTTGAAAAAGTGGTTTCCCAATTCAGGATTGATAAAAATGCTGTTCCCGCAAATGTCCTGGTAAATATGCAGCTGTTGATTAACTCCCTGTTAAAGAAAAACAAAATTGAAGCTAAAAAGTTCCCGGTGCAGGAACAGATACGCTTTTATTAAAAATTGATTTTGCTTTAAATTGGCCTAAAAGCCAACCGGAAATTTTATTCCAGTATAATTTTTTCGACAAGTACTGAATTCTCAGTCGTGAGTTTCACAAGGTAAAAACCTCTTTTCAAATTACTGATGTCAATACGTGTAAGCTTGTCAGAAAGATGCTGTTTATATATTTCCTGTCCGTGTAAATTATATATCGAGACAGAGCTTTCTTTTGTAACTGATGTTTCGATAGTAATAAAATCCTCAGCCGGATTCGGATATACCCTTAAAAGTATTCTTTTTGGATTGTTTTCTTCTATGCCCAGTATGGCTTCGCTTCCACATGAAATGCTATTCTTTTTAAAGTAAATAACTGACTGAGAAAGGGTATAGCCGCTGGTTGGCGGAGTCGCGATTGCATGGTCGGAATACAGGTTGTTGAATATTCCAAGTCCAATTGTATAAATGGTTTCTTCTGTTGGAGGCGGCCCGGGCACATCATTGGAGCCCCAGCAATTTTCATCGCTGCAATAGCGCAACCCACGATCCTGATTTACACTATACGTCCACAAGTTGAGCCCGCAGTAATCATTCATATACAATTTTCTTGTTGCAAGGTAATACTCAGGCTTCAGATAATCGTATGGAAGTTTCGTGATAATTTCGTTTCTCAAATATGTTAATTCAACAATATCATTTGTAGAGGTTGACGATCCTTTATCGAATACATGCCTGTCGGCCTGATAACTGATTGAATCCATTGTCACTGTTTTTGAGCGGAATGTATATTTTATATACCGTTCATGATTATCAGAAGACGGATAGTTATAGTTCAGATAATCACGTATTTGTATTTCATCACCAACACTATGTTCGTAAAGAATTTCATTGGTGAGCTTCGCCAACCCTAAATCAGGCGATACATTTCCAATCAGATATACCGGATTGAGGATCCCGGGAAACGCATCAACCTGCAGAAACTGAATCAACCCCAGGGTTTTGGCTACAATTATCTGTTCTCCGTTCAGTGTTGAATTAATCGTACTACCAGAAGCATCGGTATGAATAATCGTGTAAATCCGAACTGAATCTGCATAATTTAACACCGTGAGAGTATCCGCTTTTTCGAAAGTGATATAAAATTTCTCTGCCTGGTTTTCGAAGAAAAGAGTGGAATCTTCCCCTGAAACTGAAAAATCAAAACTCAGCATTTCACCATCCAGTGTGAAAAAATTGTAGATTGATGCGTTATTATACATAATTTTGGCTCCCAACCATGTTTGACGATCCTGTTTGGTACACTGAGGCCCTCCCCAGAACTGGCAATTCTGGCTTGTTATTATCATTCCGGGCTGTGTGAAATTATAGTAAACGGAATCGGTTCCAACCAGCGCAGCCGAATCAAAAGCTATACTGAATGTGGAATCGGGTACAGGAAAATTGGTGTATACCTTTTGTGAAGAGGCATTAAAAAGTTTGTAATCCTGTCCGAAGCAAAGGATTGATAAGAGCAACAGTGTAATTGTAAGGATTTGTTTCATAGCAGATTATTTTATCAATTTCGAAAATTAAAATTTGTATTTACAATTCTGAAATCCGGAAAGAGAACAAAATATCCTGATTTAGAAATACAAATATAGTGTAAATAATTATTTTCATTTAATTATTCCTTTCTCAACGCCTGAACCAGGTTTTTATGTATTGTTGCCCTTGCCGGGAAATAAATCCATGCCATTCCACTAAAAACTATCAAAAGCAGAATCAAAATTAAAAAGGTTGCAGGCAGCTGAAAAGCCGGTGAAAGAAATGAAGGCAGTATTCCTGCAAATGCTGCTATCAGACCAATGCCAATGCCGGCCAGTAGTATAAACAGGTTTTCGGCTATAATAAGTTTCAGAATATAATTATGCTTAAATCCAAGTGCAAGGTATAAGGCGATTTCACGCTTTCGTTCCTCCAGGTTCCGTAACAATACTATTCCCAGACCTATGGTACCGATAATGATTCCGAGTCCGCTGAGTAACATAAAAACCGAGAGGTACGTATTTGTAACTGAATTGAATTCTGCCAGTCGCCCGGAAGCCGGGGTAACCACCATTCCGAAATCCTGGAAAAGATATTCGAGCAGTTCCAAAATTGCTGTCCGTTGAGCAAAACCACCGTCAATCAACATTACTTTTGAACCACCAACCGAAGGAAAATACTGCCGGAACAATTCAGCCGAAACCAGGATATTTCCCTGGAATATTGAGTTTTCGAGTCCGCCCATTATTTTTATTTTCAGTAGCTTGCCACTTTCATCTGTATACAAAAGTGTATCCCCGACTTTTTTGCGCAAGCCCCAGGTTATAACAGTAAGATCAGCGTAGGCAGGGATAATTCCGGGGCCTAATGGAGTGTTTAATATCAGCCATGGATGCTGTTCGCTGATTGAAGGATCGAGAGATGCGAAGCGGAACGATTGTTTCTGATCGAAAAGTTGCGGAGCAATTCCAAGTATTTTTGGCTGCTGAACCTGGTTCAGGTTCAGGCAACTGGCATCGTTTCCATCGAGGCTGAGCATCTGTATGAACGTAACATTTTGCAAAACCTTTTCATCGGTAAGCCCGTATTTTTGTTTGCCTTCCGTTGAATTCAGATCATTCAGAACAGGAACCGTTGATTCAGTCCAGAAAAGAAATCCCCCGGTACCGGATTGCGGAGTATTTTCAGTTCCATAAAATGTTTTCCGGTTGGCACCGGTGATAATCACCGAAAATGTGCCAATGGCCAGCAATGCTATGGCGGCAATGGTGCGGTTTTTCTTCATACCGGCATTTCGAACTATGGTGGTAAAAAATCCCGGTGCGATTTTGGAAGTTTTCTGACCAACATGCTGCAAACCGTAATAAAACATGGCAATGCCTGCAACCAGTATCAATCCACCTGCCCAAAGGAGATTTGTTGAAAGATTGGATTGCGATCCTGTTAGTGACGAAATAATTATTCCCACGGACATTAAGAAAAAGAACATAGCTGTTACCAGACTGATAATTTTCCTCCTGCTATTGCTGCGTGGGGATGAAATTTCAACCCCTTTTACCAATACCGACAAAGGTTTACGGAGGTTACGGATCAGAACAAAAAACAGTGTCAGTAAGGCGGTTATTGTACCTGCGGCAAATCCGGTAAACAGTGTGCCAGGCTTAAGGTGCATCTGCAACATCGACGTTCTTACAGCTTCCTGCCAAAGCGTATTTAAACCGAATAGCAACAGTTTGTTATAAAAAATTCCGAAAATAACACCAAGAATACTTCCGACTATTACTACTAATAAAGCTTCAAGGAACAGTATACGGATAATTTGTTTTTTTCTGATACCAAGTGTTGCCAGAATTGCGGTTTCGGACATCCGTTTTTGGGCATGAAGCGAGAACAGCAAAGCCGTAAGCAACAACGCGGCCACAATAATGAAAAAACTCAGGCTAAGGAACAAGCTTCCGAAATCGGTGGAATTGGCGGCTGCTGATTTTCCTTCAGCATAAATATCCTGAAACCTCAGGCCGTTTTCGGCAGGAATCAGCTGACTCATCAATTGGTTTTTCAATTGTGGCAGAGTGGAACTGTCAGCCGGAAACCGGTATGCTGTTGCATGCCCGAAAGCATTATCCCAGAGTTTCTGCCCGGCGGCAATCGAAATAAAAGCTTTGGGTGTTCCACGGTAATCGTTCCAGTACTGCTCGTCTTTATCCCTGATTTTGGTCAGGTCCACAGGGGCTCCGGTTTCCCAGTCGCGGCAATTACCTGCTTCCGACATACCGGGGAAGTCAGGCATTAGTGTCTGATCGAAAATAGGATTGCTGACAGGTAAAATGTATTTAATGCAAAAACGCGAACTGTCCTCCGTGAGTTTCCTCAAGGTGCCCATTTTGAAATACTTCAGTTGAATTGAATCTCCCGGTTTTACAAAAAGATCATAGGCAAGCCAGTTGTTTATAATTGCTTCTTTTTCTGATAATTGAAATCCTTCCGGATCAGCAGCCGTAACGAAAGAATAAGGTGTTGATTTTCCATTAGATGAAATATCATTTACCATGTAAGTAAAAACCGGTTCTGCTTCAGGAATAGCTTTTTCAATTGCTTTGGCGGTATTATCCTCAATAAATATACGGCCTGAGCGGATTTCAAAATTTTGGGTTCCTGGTAATGATTCGATTTCGAGCCCTGCATCTTCAGGCTTCCAGCTGATTCGCAGGAGGGAATCCAGAGTTTGCGGAGATAGGTTAATTTCTTCATTTCCTGAAACCAGCATTAGATTGGCATTTCCTTCAAGTTCAACTTTGCGGGCCATAGATTCCAGCGAAATAAAAATATTGAAAGGTGCCGATTGATTGCTTTTCAAGCTAAAGCGGCCCATCTGCATGTCGTCAGCAATTGAAGCTACTTTTAAACGGAATGTAACCAGTGGTTCCGTTTCCGAAACAAAAGGAGCATTTTCCGAA